>CALLLY010000118.1 GCA_938008205.1 uncultured Granulosicoccaceae bacterium | reverse complement strand
ACTGCAACAACTTGCATAATGAATGAACCGCGCTGGTTACTGGACCAGACCGGCGTTGCGGTTCACTCTGTTGTTTTGGAGGAGCATGGCGGTGCTCCCGGGATCAGGGATGAAGATATGCTGGCTTCCGCACCTAACCGGCTGGTAAACAAATATACCAGCGATTCTGATGCAACACATTTCAGTTGGCTGCGGCTTATAGCTTTGGTTTGGCCAAAAATCATCCGTTTGTTGATGGGAACAAACATGTTGCCTTACTTGCCGGCACTCTATTTTTCGATTTGAACGGATATAGTTTTACAGCAGAAGAATCAGATACCGCATTTGTTTTTAGACACCTGCAGCCGGCAAGATGAAAGAGGACGATCTTGCGATTTGGCTGGAACAACACTCAACCTTATTTTCCAACGTCTCACTCGTACATCATTAATGCGACCAGGGGGGGCCGTGCTTCGCTAGAGCGAACAAACCATAAATAGGGTGCATTACATGTAAAAGGATAAAAATCAGTCAAGATGGCTGCTCTGATAGCAGGCCAATTGCCAATGCTCTCGCACACAACGCTCGGTTGCGCTTTGGCATCTAACTATTCATCTCGATTCACGAAAGCGATGTTGTTTATGAGCGACTAAGTCAGCAGGCTCCAACATTTCACACTCATCGCGAATCATCTCAGCGATGTTGCTTGGATAGTCTCGGCAATCATCCGGGCGATCGTTATAAATTTCACAACGATAAACAGCCGAACCCGGCTCTTTCTTAAGCCATGGACAAAGCTGTAATAGTCTGCCGGTCTTTGGACTTGCCCAAATTTGCTTATTACTAACGTATTCTGCAATTTCCGGACGAAATATCTCCCAGTATTCTATCTCTTGCTCAGTAGCTGCGAGTTGTCCATTACTGTATTTAATGCAGCACTTGCCGCATGAGTTGCATTCTTTCATCAGTTATCTTCAAACCAAAAGTGCGTTATTCATATCGACCAGTAAGAGCCGGGACGTGTTAGTGAGTGAGAACTCTGCAATGCAATCGCCGATCATCACAGATGATAGGTTGGTATTGGCGCCAGGTACATCGGGAAGCAGTGACGAGTCGGCGACCCCTAACCGCAGATTTTGCAGACACATTCACAAGAATCAAACCCGATGCGCGTGATACTGCGCAGGTAAGGCCACCACCAAAAAACCCTCAGCCTCACTCGTTCCAATATTATGGATACTATGAGGCAGATCCGCTCGATAACGCACGGTGTCGCCAGTTTCGGCAGTGGCAGTTAACTCTCCCGATTGCACCTGTAAACTGCCACGGGTGCAAGTGAGGTGTTCATACGTTCCAGCGGCGTGGGGTTCAGATTCCAGAATACCGTCCGGTGCAATCGTCAGCTGATACCACTCAACCGGCAACACGGTGCGGTTTGGCGTCAGCATTCGCAGTGTGCATTTACCATCAACACTGCCTTTGCTGGGGGTGGAATATGAACGGGTATGTTCAATGATATTGCGATCACTGACCGATTGATCCAGCACCGACAAGTCGATACCCAGTGACTGCGTCAGATTCCACAGCACACTAAACGTTGGGCTAACGGTGCCACGCTCAATCTGCGACAGCATACTTTTAGACACACCGCTTTTTTCAGCCAGTTGCTCCAGAGTCAGACCACCGGCTTTACGCGCGTCACGCACAATGACGTCCAGCGCCGGCTTGGGAGGAGTCTGATTACGCACGCAGATTTCCTTTATCCTAAACAAAGTTCAATATATCATACTTAAAGCTTTGTTTTTGCATCCGCGGAGAACCTCATGAGCTCAACCGAACGTCAGCCCCGTCGCAGACGTCGCAGCAAAACCTCGGGCAGCAGCAGTTCGCAGAGTGCCGCGTTCGAGCAGTTGCCGTGGCAGCAATTGCGTATGCCCTACAACCCCACTGAGCCGGTTAGCGATGAACAACTGGAGCTGATTCATGATGCGTCGCTGCGCATCCTTGAGCAAATTGGTATTGATGTACTGTTGCCGGAGGCGCGGGATATCATGGTGAAAGCGGGCGCTACAGCAAAAGGCGAACGCGTTTGTTTTGAGCGGGAGCTCATTATGAACAGCATCGCCTCCTGCCCCGCTGAATTTACTCTGCATGCACGAAACCCGTCCCACAACATCCGTGTGGGCAAAGACTTCATTAATTTCGGCACCGTTGCCAGTGCGCCGAATACTAACAGTCTGGACGGTGGTCGTCGCGCAGGGAACCATCAAGACTATCAGGATTTTCTGCGACTGATGCAGTCACTGAATATTCTGCATTTCACTTCAGGGTATCCGGTTGAACCCACTGATCTGCATGCTTCGGTACGCCACCTGCACTGCCTGTCCGATTGCGTCACACTGACGGATAAAGTATTCCATGCATACTCACTCGGGCGAGACCGCAACCGCGATGCCATTGAGATTGCGCGTATAGGGCGTGGCATTAGTGATGCACAAATGGATCGGGAGCCTTCCCTGTTTACCATCATCAACAGTAACTCTCCACTTAAGCTTGATGAGCACATGCTGACCGGCATTATGGAAATGGCAGCACGCAATCAAGTAATTTGCTTAACCCCGTTTACTCTGGCGGGTGCTATGGCACCGGTGACTTTAGCCGGTGCACTGGCACAACAGAATGCAGAAGCGCTGGCAGGTATTGCGTTTGCGCAGATGGTGCGAGCCGGTGCGCCTTGTATATATGGTGGCTTCACCTCCAATGTAGATATGAAATCCGGTGCGCCGGCCTTTGGCACACCGGAATACATGCTGGCAGCACAAATCTCCGGGCAATTATGCCGGCGCTATGGTTTACCGTTCCGCTCGTCTAATGTGAGTGCCGCCAACTCGGTGGATGCACAAGCCGGTTACGAATCGACGATGGCGTTATGGGGCGCGATCAGTGGCGGTGCAAATTTTTTAATGCACGGTGCGGGCTGGATGGAAGGCGGGTTGAGCGCATCATTTGAAAAAATGATTGTTGATGCCGATTTGCTGCAAATGATGGCAGTCTATATGAACGGCCTAAAAATAAATGAAGATGAGCTCGGGCTGGATGCAATACGTGATGTCGGGCCGGGTGGACATTACTTCGGTACAGAGCACACCATGTCTCGCTACAAGACCGCGTTTTATTCGCCAATCATTTCTGACTGGCGCAACTTTGAAAGCTGGACAGAAGCAGGTAGCCCGACGGCACCACAAAAAGCCAATACTGTGTACAAGCGGTTGTTGCAGAGTTATCAACCACCGGAGCTGGACCCTGCTCGCCGTGAGGAACTGGAGGCTTTTGTTGCCAAACGGGTTGAAGCTGGTGGCGTGGCAACTGACTTCTAGAATTTCCATTTGCGTACCGATCATCCGTTGATTTTCAGCTAACGCCATCTGCCATTTTCGCTACCGACACGGAAACCCATGTCGCCGAATGATACTGACGGATTTTCTAAGCACAAACTTAAGCACATCAAAGCGGACGTAAAGATGCTTGTCCAATAAGTATCAGCGATAAGGTACGCCAAACCCGATAATCCAAAAAAAAAATTAAGGTCAGTGCCCTAGTCTCTGATATACAATATGTTTGAAGAGTCGGACGGGATTCCTGATGACGCCACCGGAACAATAAACGGGTTACTGCCCCAAACCCGCCGGGTAATCGATATCGGAGTCATCCGGAGCCGGTCAATGCCACACAACTCACTAACAATCCGTCATCATATACTTTTCCTTGATGATCACATCCTTCGCGGAACCCGGGAACGAAACGATATGATAAGGCGCATTTAATGCCGTAGTGACATCACAACCTGTGCCGACAACTGAGGTAGTGACATGCACCTGCGCGTGCTTCTCGCCAAATAGTACATCAGTCACTTCTATATTGCCTCTACCGGAAGACTGATATCCCATTTCAGCAATTACAACGAACAGGCTACTAAAATCTATTTCAGGAGTCACGTCTGAAGATACCCGTGGCCATTCATTTCGGAATTGCTCCTGATTCCTAACCACTGTGATTCTTTTCGGAGAATCAGTGATACGGCTATCTCCAAACCTCACAACGTGTGTAAGCTCTACCGACTCATACACTTCTCTTTCTGAATCTGAATCACACCCAAATACTACAGATAGAAGCATTATCAGACTTACAGCCCTCACTTTCATATTCTTTTAAGTCTCTCGGCGGGAGTTCTTATCAAATACTATAGCACCACTTTTCTGCCTACTGCTAAAACTGAATACCGACCGCGCATTAGACAGGGCGGTTACCTACCATCTTTGATTTTTAACAATATGTGTCTTTGTAAATACCGTACCGCATCATCGAAACACCGAGAAAGCTGTGCGCAAGATCTCCGCTATCACCTTATTGCTAATGCCCTCCTTCTGTAAGCGCATGGCACTACCCATTTGCGCATCGAAATATAGTGCAGCGACATCTGTGGGCATGTCGCACCTGAACTGTTTATTAGACTTTGCTCGATCAATCCACCGCCGATAATGTCCCAATGAGTTCTCGCGGAGTTGATCGATTTTCGCAAGCGTTAACGGACCAAACTCTTCACGTCGTGCGCGCATAGCGAAAAGCAGGCATCCATTTGGGACACCTGCTTTTTTTCGGTCCTGAACGGTATGAGAGATCAAAGCCTCAAGCACTTCATCAAAGGGTTGATCGCTTGCGAGTATGTCGTATCGCCGCTGACTGACCTTCTCATTATAGATATCTAAGGTCGCCTCTTTCAGACCGTCATCACTTCCAAACTCGCGATACAAACCCGGTTTGGATGCGCCGGCTTTATCGCAAATTTCACTGATCGGCACATCGGTTGGGCTGTCAGCCCAATAGCACATTAACGCGGTTTTCAGCACATGCTCCCGTTCCAGTGTTTTTGGTCGTCCACGGGAAGGCGTATTGCCACTTACTGACATTTTCGTACCCTTGGGTATTTAAAGATTGACCTCGGCACTTTACGTACCTATAGTTACGAAATTAATTATAGCCACTGTATATCAGCCTGGCAAAGCATACGGAGCCTAATGTGAAGAAGCTAAATCTGTTTGACAAAATTAACGCTTCATCGCTGATGCTGGTCTCCCCTGAATGGCCGAAAGTCAAAGCGGCCCGGAAAGCAGCTGACACTTTCGAGACGCCTAACGTTGCGATACCCACCGAAACAAGGACACTCGCAGGCAGACAGATTCGAATGGCCGAAGCCGGCCCAGCCGATGCCCCACTGGTAGTGTTACTCAGCCCGTTTCCCGAAAGTATATTGAGCTTTGCTGGATCATGGGAAACACTCACAAGTAATTTCCGCGTTATCGCGATTGACCTCCCGGGCTTTGGCGCATCAGAGGGCGATCGCCACGACATGTCTCCCAAGGCACAAGGTGAGTTGCTTAATACCATCATTAATAATCTCGACTTACACGACATTCATCTTGTCGGACCCGACGTTGGTATGGGGGCAGCGCTTTGCTATGCCATTCATCACGATCACAGGTTGTCGAGCATGATGGTGGGCTGCGGACCCGGCACACCCGGGCCGTTCAAACTTGCATTTATGATCAGTATGCTCGGACGATTTAGTCTTTTGCGCAAGATGACATCGTTTCTCGGTGCAGGACCGCTTATCGCATTCACCGGAAAGCTCGGTGCCATTCGCCATGAGTCAAACCCTGTACAGATTGATGATTACAAACGCGCATATTCAGGGCGTGCGGGTGAGGTGTTATATTGGTTTGAAGATATTCGTAAAAAAGCTGCAAGTATTGCTGAGCGCGTCAATGAAATAAAAATACCAACGCTTGTGTTCTGGGGCGAGCTTGAAGTTATGTTCGATGTTAGCAACGCTAAACATCTGGATGATGCGCTACCGAAAAGTAAGTTACAGCTACTGCCTGAAGCAGGACACCTTGCATGGTCTGACCAACCGGAAATGTTCGCGTCCATGGTTACGGACTGGGTGAATTCTGATCACAAAACGCTCTAGCTAAAGTACTAATAAAGCCAATCTCGCTATTTCTGTGTGATTTCCCTTAAGCAAAGCCTGAAACCAGAGCCATGACAGACAAGATGATGGGAGCATACAAGCGCGGCAATCTTTACAGCACGTGATTTTTACAACTGC
>CALLLY010000117.1 GCA_938008205.1 uncultured Granulosicoccaceae bacterium | reverse complement strand
AGCAAATGCAGACTTTGTATCTCAGTTTTCTGCAACGCTTGACACCACAGGACTCGAGTATCGGGTCAATACCTCAGATAAGGAAAATGCTGCAGGCATCGAGAATGCCGCCACTGTTGCGATTCTCGATTTTAATGTCAGTGGTCAGACTACAGTTGCACAGGTGGGTGTGGTAGATGTGAGCGTTAACAGCAACGGCACCTATTTAACCCTGCTAGGTCAGGTGTTAACTGATGAACAGCATCGCCGTTTGTCATTTGCTGCGCGCGAAGCGGCGGGCGACACCAGCCATGTTGTTGATCAGGTCCGGGTCAGTGACGAAGCGGCGCTTATACCTGGCAGTGATGCGAGAGTTGACGGTCTGGCAGACATTGTCGCGCAGTTTAAACCAGGGGTTAGTGGTCGGGTTAATCTATTGGGCAGTGATCTCTCTGTCGAAGCTGCGGTTGCCAGTGATCGGTTGAAGGCAACCCTGCAAGAGGTTGCCGCATCAGCTCGAGGACGTGGAATTTCGGTGACTGAAAGTATTGTTGTCGAGGATAACCTGATCAGTGCCAACACTCCTGCAGAACGTGCAGAAGAAGCTATAACTTCACTGCAAACACAATTAGACAGTCTGGCCCCGGTGGTTCGGGAAACGGTGGTGTTTAACAGTGGCAATGCCGAGCTATCGGCCGGTGCCAGAGTCACACTTGATCAAATTGTAGAAGTGCTGCAGGGCTATCCGGCGTTACGGGTAGAGGTAGAGGGTCATACCGACAACGTAGGGCGTGATCTGGTGAACGAGAATTTAAGCAGAGATCGCGCAGAAGCGGTGCGGCAATACCTGATCGGTCAGTCGGTCGACGCTACCAGACTGGTGGCTGTCGGTTATGGCTCCAGATTGCCGTTAGTGTCCAATGACACCAGTGATGGGCGAAAACGCAATCGTCGTGTGCATTTTAATGTGCCCGATCAGCAACCAACAGAATAAAGGGGTACTGTAAATGCCTTGGGTACTTTGGGATATCGTTTTTCCGCTATTAGCCGCTTTCGCGGTTGGTCTGGCTACCGGCTGGTTGTTATGGCGTTGGCGCCGACAACAGCGAAAACTTGCCACACCTTTAGCCGCACAGTCTGCTGAAGTTCCCGTCTACGGTTCTGCAACGGTCCTGATTGAAGAGCGAGATGCGGCGCTTGAGCGGGCTGAATCTGCTGAAGACAAAGTGCAGCAGCTTAGCCTGCAACTTGCTAACAGTCAGGCATCACTTAACGATGATATTGATACCGCTCTGGCGATGGCAGATTCTCTGGACGTGGAGACACCACTTCACACCAGTGCTGAAGCTGGCATCGCTGCCGGGCAGGCTACTGACATTGCAGAGCTTGAGCAGCAATTGAAAAAAGAACAAACCACAAAAGCCGAGCTTGAGCAGGCTTTTATGGATCTTAATAATCGCTATAAAAATTTAAGCCAGCAGCTCGATGAAGCAATGGATGAAAACAACGCTGCACTGGTACGTGATTCTGCGACATTACAAAGTCAGTACGACAGTTCTCAGCAACAACTGACTGAACAGCAGCAGAAGTTGCAGCAAACACTTGGAAATCACGAACAGCAAACTCGCCAACTGAACCAGACACTGGCAGCCAGAGAAACTGAAATACAGCAACTTAAGGCTGAAAAAAACGAAGCGGAGAAATCATTGCGGGAGCATTTGTCCGCGCAACAACAAGCGAATCATCCGGCAGACAACGATTCATCGTTGGCCAGCCAAACGGCCCCGCAGGGGGGCAAAGTACATCACCTGTCGAGCTATTCAACAGCTCACAAGAGCCCTGAACCTGCGGTGACACCAGTTGAATCCGGCTTTTCCCGCAATACATCTGCCACTACAGTTTCGGTAGCCACCAGTGAATCAACAAAAGAGGGTTCTGCGACCTCGCGTGCTGCATCGCCAGCGCCAGTGAGTCATGCAAGTGATGCGAGATTGTCTTCCGGTGCGAACGCAGCACAAGCAGTAAGTACGGTGGAAGTGCAGGATAACGAAGCAGCCATAGATGTCGCTAATCAATCAACACTCGTTGACGAAGCGTTGCCGGCATCGCCGCAAATCGCTCAGACACAAGATAATATTGCACACCCACCTAATGAAAATAAGCAACCGGCTGAAAATTCCAGAGCCAAAACGGTGGTTAAAAAAACTGCTAGCGGATACGCACCGGTTGCCTGGGCAGTACCTGAGATTACGCCCAAAAAGTCAGAACGAGATGACCTGCAGGAAATAAAAGGTGTTGGACCAGTGCTTGAAAAACTGCTGCACAAAACCGGCATCTACTACTTCAAGCAAGTGGCGCTACTTGATAAGAAAGGCGTTGAAGAGCTGGATGCTCAACTAACGCAGTTCCCGGGACGAATTCAAAGAGACAAATGGGTCTCGCAGGCTAAGTCACTGCACCGCTCAAAATATGGGGAAGCTGCGAAACATTCGTGATGAGCGGCGCCAAGAAGTGTGTACCGGCGGCAGACTATGAGGTGCTATTGCTAACTTAGTCTCGCCATCCAATCAGGCACTTCGCATCGCGAATAGATGGCAGCAGTGGGTGTTCTTCGGTAATGACCTTAACCGCAATAGATTTGCGTCTGAAGAACCCGCCATTGAGTTTCTGATCCACTTTTTTGCGTAGCGATTTTTTATCGCTGTGTTCTGCCACCACAACAAAAAGTGCCGGTTTAGCCTGGGTGTTTTCACCGAATTCGATAATACAGGGCAAATGCGCTTCGCGAATCTCTTCGATATCCGCGAGTATTCTGGAGACTTTTTTTGTGGTTCCGCTGTCGTTCGGTGAAGTCGGCGGCACCACCACATAGTTTGTCAGGTTTGAGACGGTATCCATACGATTTAAGCGCCGAACTGTTCTAGATCAGTGATAACAGGCATCGCGGTTTGTGCTCCAGGTTTAGTGCAGGCCAACGCTGCAGCTTTATTGGCAATTTCACAGGCACTTTTTAGTGCCTCTCCACGTTCAAGCATTGTACCCAGATAACCGGCAAAGGTATCACCCGCGCCGACAGTGTCAATAGAGTCAACCGTAAGCCCGCTGATGTTATGCACCTGAAGGGCGGATTGGGTCGCTGCGACTGCCGTAACACCCCGGGCACCCAGTGTCAGCACCACGGTAGTTTTAAGATGCTCTGCAAGATCGCTGGCAAGTGTGTCGGAAGACGCGTTCAGATTCAGGTCTGCGGCAAGCAACTGTGCTTCGGTCTCATTGACCAGGAGAATATCGATGGTGTGAAAGAAAGTCGCGGGTAAGGTTTGATACGGTGCCAGGTTAGCGATCACCGTGGCTCCGCAATCACGCGCATGTGCCGCAGCTGCCACAACAGTTGCCACAGGCACTTCCAGTTGCAGTAGCAGTACGTCTCCCTGTTTTACCGGTACCGCCAGGCTGTGTGACTCACTGACACCGGCGTTAGCTCCGGGAACGATCACAATCTGGTTTTCACTGTGGGCGTCAACAAAAACAAAAGCGCAACCGGTAGGTCCGGGTAGTTGTTGCACACGACTGATATCGACATTATCCGCCTGCAGGCATGCCAGTGCCTGTTCGGCAATTTCGTCACTGCCGACAGCGCCCGTCATTGCCACCGAGCCACCGGCTCGCCGGGCGGCGATTGCCTGATTTGCACCTTTGCCGCCCGGTGTCGTAAACAGAGATTTACCAACAATGGTTTCGCCCGGGCGAGGCAGATTTTCGACGCTGCATGAATAGTCGATATTGATGGAACCGAGCACGTGTATCATAGCGTCGGTGGTGTCCTCGCAGATGGTTTTTGGAGTTGTGGCTGATGCTTGCGGTGCCAATGCCTGCGACAATAACGTAATTTTCTACTATGGCCAATTCTTTCACCGCTGCCCAGTATCGCAAAAAAGCGTTGATCAGCCAGGGGCTCCTTCGCGGCAACGCGTTTGGTCGAGGTCGGCGAGGCGTTTTGAAGTGTATAGAGCAACTTGGCTACATTCAGATAGATACGATTTCTGTCGTGCAGCGTGCCCATCATCATGTGCTCTGGTCACGTGTGCCAGGCTATCAGCCGGCAATGCTAGACAAGCTGGTACAGGACAAACAGGTTTTTGAATACTGGTTTCATGCAGCGGCTTATCTGCCAATGTCGCAGTATCGATATGCGCTGCCCAGAATGCAGGCAATAAAAAGTGGAGAAAAGCACTGGTTTGCCAATACTGATCGCAAACTGATGACCGGGATTGTTCAAAGAATTGAAAGTGAGGGCCCGTTAATGGCCCGTGACTTTGCTGATAACAATTCCGGGCAGAACGGCTGGTGGGAATGGAAACCTGCCAAGCAGGCGCTGGAACAGCTTTTTATGGAGGGTGAGCTCATGGTGGTGGAGCGGCGAGGCTTTCAAAAAGTCTACGATATCACCCGGCGTGTATTGCCCGAAGGAATTGATCTCACCGTGCCCGGCATCCATGAGCAGGCGCGCTATTTGATAGACACTGCGATACGTTCTCATGGTTTTGCGACGTTAAAATCCTTCACCTATTTGCGTAAAGGAACGGACTTGCGTGATGCTGTGAAAGAACAACTTCAGCAACTCCTTGAAGAGAATGAGCTAATTGAAGCCGAGCTGCCGTGTGGGACAACCGTTTACTGCGATCCTCAAATGACGAGCAGAAAAAGGCCTGAAAGTCGGGTCGTGATTTTGTCCCCGTTTGATAACTGCATTATTCAACGTGAGAGATGTCAAAAAACGTTTGGATTTGACTACCAGATTGAATGCTACGTGCCGGCCCGCAAACGCAAGTTTGGTTACTTCTGTCTGCCGCTTCTATACAAAGATCAATTGGTTGGCAGAATAGACTGCAAGGCGGATCGAAAAACTGCGGTATTGCATATAAAGTCGCTGCATCTGGAAGCGTTGGTAGATGAAGCGTTTTACCCACATCTGGCAGAGTCGATAAATGACTTTATGCAGTTTAACGGTAGTAGTGAAGTGTCGATCGAATGCCGCGCCAGACATAGTAGAAAGCTAACCGCTCTGGTTTGAGCGTAAAGCTGTTACGCACAGCGGTTAAAATTCAACAGGTGCTACAGATGAGCACCTGTTGAACTGAATGCGTTAACCCAGAGCGGTTTCCGGCGCGACGTAATCCAGATTAAGTGCTTCACCTACCGGCCCGTTAGTCAAAGTGCCCTCATGAACATTCAGACCCTGACACAGATGATGATCATCCTTCAATGCGGCTTTGTAGCCTTTGTTGGCAAGTGCCAGAGTAAAAGGCAAAGTTGCGTGGTTGAGCGCATGGGCGGATGTGGTGGCGACTGCACCGGGCATGTTGGCAACACAGTAGTGAACAATGTCGTCAACAATATAGGTGGGTTCCTGGTGGGTCGTTGCCTTTGAGGTTTCAAAACAACCACCCTGGTCAATCGCCACATCTACCAGTACCGAGCCCGGACGCATTGTGGACAACATATCTTTGGTGACAAGCTTAGGCGCTGCCGCACCTGGAATTAGCACCGCACCGATAACCAGATCGGCGTTGGCAACATGTTGTTCCAGCGCAGAGCGTGTCGAATATACGGTGGCAACACGTCCGCCGAACTGTGCATCGAGTTCACGCAATCGATTAATTGAACGATCAAGAACAGTGACGTTCGCATTCATGCCGACAGCCATTTGCATGGCGTTAGTACCGACCACGCCGCCGCCAATCACCAGCACATTGGCCGGGGCGACACC
>CALLLY010000116.1 GCA_938008205.1 uncultured Granulosicoccaceae bacterium | reverse complement strand
GTGAGCGGGTGCCGGTCATGATTTCAGGCACCATTACCGACGCCTCTGGCCGTACCCTCAGCGGACAGACCACGGAGGCGTTCTGGAATTCTGTCAGCCATGCCAAACCGATCTCTATTGGACTCAACTGTGCGTTGGGGCCTGCCGAACTTCGGCAGTACGTGGCTGAGTTATCGCGAGTTGCCGATGTAGCCGTGTCTGCGCATCCGAATGCAGGTTTGCCCAATGCGTTTGGTCAGTACGATGAAACACCGGAGCAGATGGCAGAGCATTTAACAGAGTGGGCTGAGTCCGGCTTTATTAATATTGTCGGTGGTTGCTGCGGGACCACGCCTGATCACATCAGAGTGTTTGCTCAGGCACTTGAAAAATGTGCGCCCAGGGTGGTGCCGCAGGTTGCGCGTGCCTGTCGATTGTCGGGTCTTGAGCCCTGTAACCTCGACAGTAACAGTTTGTTTGTCAATGTCGGGGAACGGACAAACGTCACTGGCTCGGCAGCGTTTAAACGCTTGATCGTAGAGGAGGATTACGAGACTGCATTGAACGTGGCGCGTCAGCAGGTGGAAAACGGTGCGCAGATTATCGACATAAATATGGATGAGGGCTTGCTTGATTCCAAAATGGCGATGCAGCGATTCGTAAAATTAATTGCGGCCGAGCCCGATATCGCACGTGTACCGTTAATGATAGATAGCTCCAAGTGGGAGGTCATTGAGGCAGGTCTGCAGTGCGCACAGGGAAAGTGCGTCGTCAATTCAATCAGCATGAAAGAAGGTGAGGAAGAGTTTCTCAAGCACGCAAAGCTGTGTTTACAGTATGGGGCCGCGGTTGTTGTTATGGCTTTCGATGAGAACGGACAAGCCGACACAACCCAAAGTAAAATCGATGTTTGCACACGGGCCTACCGTCTGTTGGTAGATAAAGTTGGCTTTCCACCGCAGGACATTATCTTTGATCCAAATATATTTGCAGTAGCAACCGGCATTGAAGAGCACAACGACTACGGGCTGGCGTTTATTGAGGCGACCAAAACCATCACGGAGACACTGCCGCATGCCATGGTCAGTGGCGGGGTATCTAATGTGTCTTTTTCTTTTCGGGGTAACAACCCGGTGCGTGAGGCGATTCATAGTGTGTTTCTCTATCATGCCATTCGCAATGGCATGGGCATGGGTATTGTCAATGCCGGGCAGCTGACGATATATGAAGACATTCCGCAAAAGCTTAAAGAGTGTGTAGAAGATGTGGTGCTAAATCGCCGGGAAGACGCCACAGATCGATTACTTGAGATTGCCGAGAATTATCGTGGTGACGGTGCGGTTGCAGAAGCGCAGACGCAGGAGTGGCGAAATCTTCCAGTCAATGAGAGGCTGGCGCACGCTTTGGTGAAAGGTATAGCAGACTACATCGACGAAGACACCGAGGAAGCCCGACTTCAACACGACCGACCGCTACACGTGATTGAAGGGCCGTTGATGGATGGCATGAACATCGTGGGTGATCTGTTTGGCGAGGGAAAAATGTTTCTGCCGCAGGTTGTGAAGTCGGCGCGTGTTATGAAAAGAGCGGTCGCCTGGCTGCTCCCATATATGGATGCCGAAAAAGGAAAGGCCAAAAGCAATGGCAAGATTCTTATGGCAACCGTCAAGGGCGATGTTCATGACATTGGTAAGAATATTGTCGGCGTCGTTTTACAGTGTAATGGCTATGAGGTGATCGATCTTGGTGTCATGGTTCCTGCCGAGAAAATCCTTGAAACTGCACGCAGGGAACAGGTCGACGTGATTGGTTTGTCTGGCTTGATCACCCCGTCTCTTGAAGAAATGTCTCATGTTGCTAAAGAGATGAACCGACAGAACTTTCATGTGCCGTTATTGATTGGGGGTGCCACCACATCGAAAGTACACACTGCGGTAAAAATTGCGCCTCACTATCAGCAACCGGTGGTATATGTGGCAGATGCATCACGCAGCGTTGGCGTGACAGGGAAGCTGCTTAGTGAAGGTCACAAAGCCGCGTTTGTTGGTGACCTTGAAGCAGACTACGAAAAGGTGCGTATACGTTTTGAGCAGGGTAATAAGAAAAAAGATTTGTTGCCTATTGCCAAGGCCCGCGCAAATGCGTTTAAAACCGACTGGCAGTCACAACCACCAGCCGTTCCGGCTAAACCTGGTATCCATACCATCAAGGATATGCCATTTGCCGAACTGGTCGACTATATCGACTGGACACCGTTCTTTCATACCTGGCAGCTGCGTGGAAAGTACCCGCAAATACTAGAGCATGAATCCATGGGTGAGCAGGCGAACAGTCTGTTTGCCGATGCGCAGGCGATGATACAGCGATTCATCGATGATCCTCAGATTAAAGCGCATGCTGTGTTTGGTTTTTTTCCGGCTAACACCGTCAACGGTGAAGATATTGAAGTCTATTCTCCAGAGAATCCGGATACGCGGTTACTCACCGTTCCCGGGTTACGTCAGCAGGCAAGATTGCCTGCTGGTAAACCAAATATTGCGCTGGCGGATTTCGTTGCACCCAAACAATCCGGTATTAAAGATACGCTTGGTTGTTTTGCGGTGACTGCTGGTGCCGGCCTTGAAAAAGTAGTTGCCGAGTTCGATGCCGCGCACGACGATTACAACAGTATTATGGCCAAAGCCATTGGAGACCGATTCGCTGAGGCGTTTGCAGAATACCTGCATCGGGAAGTGCGGTTGGATTACTGGGGTTATGCAAAGGATGAGCAATTAAATCGCGAAGAACTTATCGCAGAGCAATACCGTGGCATTCGACCGGCCAGTGGCTATCCCGCTTGTCCGGATCACACACAGAAGCCGTTGCTTTGGTCGTTGCTCAAGGTTGAAGAACACACCGGAATATCGTTGACTGAATCGCTGGCTATGTGGCCGGCATCGTCAGTCAGCGGGTGGTATTTTGCACACCCCGAGGCGAAGTATTTTGGGGTTGGTAAGCTGGGACGTGATCAGATAGCAGACTACGCTGCCCGTGCTGGTATAGAGGTCAGGGTAGCTGAGAAGTGGTTGTCGGCTAACCTGGCTTATGAGCCTGAAGAGGAGGGTGATCGGGCTGTTGCGTAGTTTTTTAGTTGCTGCGGTGGGTTGTTTGGGATGTCGCTTGCAGCGGCGTTACTTTGAAAAGCCCGTCGTTACCAAAGGCTTTACGCGAATGATTGGCCCTGCGGGTGGCGCTCATTGGGGGCGGATGGTTTTATTTTTCTCTTGTCTGCCGCTCTCGGATAAGTAGTCTTCTGAACTAGTGCGCCATTTTGAGTCTTGCCGATTCACCGGGCCGCGCTAATGCGCGTCCATATGCCGCAGCGCTAACGCTGACATCCATGCCGCTTTTACCCGGTGGATCGGCAATGCTCAAAACTGATCAACACGCTGGGAAAAACGCTACCGTGTTTTAGGTGTTCGCGAGGACTCGTGTTTCTATATGTCTCCAGACGTGTATACCGATGGTAGCTAAGTATTTGCTGATTGGGATTGATCGAAAAAAATCATTCCTGATTAGACGAAGAAATTACCGGTCGACTGAATATTGTCAGGCCAATCAATGCCACAATACCCAGCACAACGCTGATCTTAAAGATTGATGACAGAGCCGGCCAGGTGAGGGTTTGTTCTGCTTTGCCGGCTATCGTAAATAACATGATCGAGAATGCCAGACGGCCCGCCAGGCTTTGCAGGCTCAGGTAAGTTGCGCGTTGTGCGCTCTTAACTCTCGGGGCGATGAGTGCATGCATTGGTGCGTGAGTCATGGCCATAGAGAAATTGCGAAAAATAATAATGAGCAAGATGGCCGGATGAAGCAGCAGTGCCATGACACCAATAATCAGGCATTGGATGGTGAGTCCGGTCAGTAAAACTTTATGTGCGCCGAATCTTTTGCTGAGCCGCTCACTGGCACTTGCACCCAAAGCTCCTCCAAACATAGAGAGGCCGATAACTATTCCAGACACCATTGCTGCGTGCTGATTTTGCAACAGGTGGCTCACTGAGTTGTTTTGCAGCAGTGAAATATAGGGCTGGTAAAACTCGTAGGGCACATGTTGTAGTGAATAGCCGGTAATGTAAAACACCAGAATCCAGAGCAGGGTAGGATTGCGCGCAGCGCTTGCTGCTGTTATCAATTGCGGCAAAAACGCCTTGGTCTTCGAGTCGTCAACTCTTTCAGGCTCTGAAAACTTTGCGCAAAGTGTCCATGTGATACAAGCTGCTATGAGTGCTGCCACGTAGGCAAACTTTAAATTTATAGTGCCAAGCGCGCCCCCAATTAACACAGAAATCGCCAATGTGATCATGCTGTATTGCTGCGCCCTGGCTTCATGTGTGGTGTACTCGTCTTCCCGATTGGATGCTACCAGTGAGTCGTACAATAACGAGTTGTCAGAGCCGGACTGAAAAGCGATAGCGCCAGCCAAAAATACCTGACCAAGTGCGAATATCGG
>CALLLY010000115.1 GCA_938008205.1 uncultured Granulosicoccaceae bacterium | reverse complement strand
CTGTATCGTGCGTTAACCGATGGACATATCAGTGCTGCAGCATTGGATGATCCGGAAGAAGAGCCTGCAAAAAAGGCCAGCTGGTCACCCTCTGATAACCCGTTATTCTCACTGCCGAATGTTTTAGTGACTCCGCACGCCGCCTACTACTCTGAAGAATCTATTATGACTGCAAGGCAAACCGCAGCCTCTGAAGTTGCGCGTGTTCTGACCGGACGCGCTCCCAGGTTTCCTGTCAATGGTGCTGAATTGCAGAAAAACAGGCAGTAGTGAAATTGGTGTCAGGATATCAACCTGTCGGTTAGGGTATAAACCTGTTTTATAATTGCGCCAGCATTTGTGCGCTTTACAACATTCGGAAATAACTACTGGAATCAGCTATGAAAAAAACAGTTGTCGTCACCGGTGGAACCCGAGGCATTGGCGGTGCCGTATCACGCGTACTGAGTGAAGCAGGATGGGATGTTATTGCTGCCACTATATCGCAGGAAGAAATTGATGCTTTTGATGGTCCGCCTGATATTAAACTCCGTATTCTGGATGTGACCAGCGATTTGTCGGTAAACGGGCTGTTCGGACAGCTCACTTCTCTGAACGGGCTGGTTAATTGTGCCGGTATCCTGCAACGCGGAGCGGAATACGACCTTGATGTTTTTCAGCGGGTGATCGCAGTTAACCTGACCGGTACCATGCGTTGTTGTGTCGCTGCACAGCCATTGCTGGCTCAAAGTAGTGGCGCTATTGTGAATACTGCATCAATGCTAAGTACTTTTGGCGGGCCGCTGGTACCGGCTTATTCTGCCTCCAAAGGAGGAGTAGCGCAGTTAACGAAGGCGCTCGCCGGTAAATGGGCCGATGACAACATTCGGGTTAACGCGGTAGCACCTGGATGGATTGAAACAGAGATGACTCAGGGGCTCAGAGAAGCGCCGGAGCGAAGCGATGCTATTTTGAGTCGCACCCCGATGAAACGCTGGGGCAAGGCGGAAGAAGTCGGGCAACTGGTCAAGTGGCTACTGTCCGATGATGCGAGTTTTGTCACCGGTTCTGTGTACCCGGTAGACGGTGGCTACAAAGCAATTTAATCACATTCAAAAGTTAAGGCTGCAATTCAATGACTGAAAAAAAAGAATACGACGCACGCACTCCGTATCAATTGCCTTTTCCCAAGGATGCGCTGACAGAGATCGTTGTGCCCAACGGTATTCCCGAAGACGAACGTTTGTGGGTGCCACAGGCTGAAAATGTGTGGTTTCGACCGTTGTGTCTGAATCGGTCACAGGGCTACTGGATGAACCTGCTCAAGGTTACCCAGTCTGGCGTGCTTTCACGGCACCGACACCCGCAGGATGTACACGGCTGGGTACTGAAGGGACGTTGGCACTATCTGGAACACGATTGGATGGCAGAAACCGGATCATATGTATACGAGCCACCCGGTGAGACTCATACGCTGGTTGTGCCGGAAGGTGTCGATGAGATGATCACCTATTTTCAGGTTAACGGTGTCATGTGTTACGTAGATCCCTGGGGAGAGGTGCTGGGTTATGAGGATGTATTTAGCAAGATCGACCTGTGTCGCAAACACTATGCATCTGTCGGTCTGGGCGAAGATTATGTTGATCAGTTTATCCGCTAATCGCGGATAAACAGAGCTGTTGTTGTGCAATCCTGTTTTGCACTGCTCGCCAACGGTTAACCATCAGGGTGACCGGATTTATTGTACGATAGTGCCATGAACGTACTATGGATCATGGCCGATCAGCTGCGGTGGGACTACCTCAGCTGCTATGGCGCTAAACATATAGACACGCCCAACCTTGACTGGCTCGCCAGCCAGGGCGTGCAATTTAATCGCGCCTACGTGCAGTCACCAATTTGCGGACCAAGCCGCATGAGTTACTACACCGGTCGCTACGTGCGCAGCCACGGGTCTACCTGGAACGGATTTCCGTTGCGAGTCGGTGAACCAACCTTAGGCGAGCACCTGCGCGAACTCGGTGTTAAATGTTCTCTGGTGGGTAAAACCCATATGACACCTGATCGTGAAGGGATGCAGCGCCTGGGTATAGAGCCCGAAAGCGTTATTGGCGCACTGATCAGTGAATGCGGCTTTGATGTATTTGTCCGCGATGACGGAACCAATCATACAGACTACCCCGGCCGCAACGCCGACGACTATGATCAGTATCTGCGTGGTCACGGAATGGATGGCGACAACCCCTGGGAAGAATGGGCAAATACAGGTGTCGCGGATGATGGCGCGCTGGTGTCCGGATGGATGCTCGAGAACGCACCCGTTGCTGCCCGTGTACCGAAGGAACATTCTGAAACCGCATGGCTGACAACTCGTGGTATGGAATATATTGAAGCACAGGGGAATCAGCCCTGGCTTTGCCATTTAAGTTACATCAAACCACATTGGCCGTATCTGGCCCCGGCCCCTTATAACCAGATGTACAGTGTTGCTGATCTACCGCCAGTAAATAGAAGTGATCGTGAAAAAAATACCGATCACCCCTTCATGCAGGCCTGGATAAACATGCGCGTAAGTCAGAGTTTTTCGCGTGATGAAATCAGGAACACAGTGGCGCCTGTATACATAGGGTTAATCAAAGAACTGGATGATCAAATGGGGCGTCTGTTCGACTACCTGAAAACCAGTGGCAGAATGGATGACACCATGATTGTGTTTTGCTCTGATCACGGTGACCATATGGGAGATCACTGGCTCGGTGAAAAAGAT
>CALLLY010000114.1 GCA_938008205.1 uncultured Granulosicoccaceae bacterium | reverse complement strand
TGCAAAAGTACCCCAGTGTTCACTGAATACTGTCTGTGCATTCGCACCATCCAGCATATCCACAACGGTACCGATAAATCCAAACAGGGAAATTTCTATCCACGCTTGCAAACCACCCAATACCAACACAGCCAGAAACACATAGCGCGCCTGCCCTGCGAAATACGCAATAAACCTGAAAACCGAATCAT
This sequence comes from uncultured Granulosicoccaceae bacterium, assembly GCA_938008205.1. Classification (GTDB taxonomy): domain Bacteria; phylum Pseudomonadota; class Gammaproteobacteria; order Granulosicoccales; family Granulosicoccaceae. Next base: position 2,930 of record CALLLY010000114.1, on the reverse strand, counting down.
CCGGCGGCCGGGCTTTCGCGGAAGCCTTAAAAGGATCTACCAGGTTTTCAAAAAATTTAAACATGCAATATTGCCGTTACGAGGATAGAGATGATTTTTGAAAACGGACAGATAGTTTCACGCAGCATTGTTTGCTGCGTGACGTTTAATCTATGACCATCTCTCCACCACTAATGGAAGGTATTGTAGAAGTCAGCACGCGAGTGGGCGCATCAGGGAAACCGGACGCATTAGCGAGGCTAAGATTTTCCAACTCACTCACGCTGCTGGCTTCCTGCCAATCAATACCTGCATAGGCTTTTAGAACACTCACCAAAATTTACTGCAATACTCAAGTCAACCTTACTCGACAAGTTCGACACCCGCAGGCACAGTATCGCCAACTTCAGCCTGAAGACGAGCCAGCTCATTTTTAAGCATGGCAACCAATCCGGCTGACTCTGCTTCACCATATAGGTTATGCACCTCAAGCGGATCTGCTAACAAATCAAAAAGCTCCCATTCAACCGGACTTACGGGGCCGTTTGCGCCTGGCTGATCAAGTGGATCGTTGTAATAGCAGATGAGCTTATGGGTTTTCGTACGAACACCGAAGTGCGCCGGGCACGCATGCGATGCATCGTTATGCATCCAGTAACGGTAATACATAGACACTGGCCAATCGTCGGCAGGGCTGCCCGCAATCTGACTCACGAATGATCGTCCTTGTACATGCTCAGGAATATCAAGACCACAGAACTCGAGCAGAGTTGGGCCAAAGTCCACATTAACCACAATATCGTCACAAACCTGTGTCGCGTCAATTGCCGCTGGATAACGAATGAGCAGTGGCATTGAAAGGGACTCTTCATACATCAGGCGCTTGTCGAACCAGCCGTGATCTCCAAGAAAGAATCCCTGATCAGAGGTATAAACGACAATAGTGTTGTCTGCCAGACCTTCTTCATCCAGATAGTCCAGCAGTCGCCCGACGTTGTCATCTATCGAGGCGACTACGCGCAGGTAATCCTTAATGTACCGCTGGTAGCGCCAGTTAATTTCCTCTTCCTGACTCAATCCTTCAGGCACAGTTGCCTTGAGATCCTGTACCGGATCAAGATCCATCATATGCATCTTCACTGACTGTATTACCTCAGCACGACCTGCAAGATCATCTCTAAACGAGTCGGGATAGGGAATCTCGACATCTTCGTACATTGAGAAATGTTTGGCATCCGGCTCCCAATGCCGGTGCGGTGCTTTGTGGTGACAAAACAGTGCGAACGGTGCATCCTGTTTGCGACTCGATAACCAATCCAGACAATCATCAGTGATCAAGTCCGTCACATAGCCACCGACCTCATCAATTCCCTTCTCTGAATCGACGAATACAGGGTTATGGTAGTGGCCCTGACCGGGCAACACACGCCAACGTTCAAACTGGCTGGGTTGCGATTGCTCAGTATGACCTAAATGCCATTTTCCAAACAATGCCGTTTGCCAACCACTTTCACGAAGCGCTTCTACAAAGGTCCACTGCGAATTGTCGAGTGGTGTATCAAGTGTCGTCACTCCGTTTACATGGTTGTAGGTGCCGGTGAGAATCGCTGCCCGACTCGGCGTACAGATTGAGTTGGTACAGAATGCTGCATCCATTCGCACACCACCCGCAGCGATGCGGTCAAGGTGTGGGGTTTGATTAATTCGCGATCCGTACGCTGAAATAGCATGCGCTGCATGATCGTCGCTCATGATAAAGAGCAGGTTCGGGGTGTTGGACATACTCTGACCTCAGTTCAGCACTTTATTTATCTCAGTGCTAAAGGCAACGATTAACTCTACGAAAACCAGCTCTACGCACCGCTAACGCGCCAGATAACATCCCCCACATCATCAGCCACCAGCAGACAATTACCCGGGCCGATTGTGACGCCAACCGGTCGGCCGTATGAGACTTTTTCATCTGGTGCAAGAAAGCCGGTCAGGATATCTCTGGGCGGACCACTAGGCTGACCATTCTCATACGGTACAAAAACCACCGCATATCCGCTTAAGGTACTGCGATTCCACGAGCCGTGCTGACCGACAACCATACCGTCCTGGTCAAACCCAGGCAGGGTACCGGCGGGCATCCAGCACAAACCTAATGACGCGGTATGCCCGCCAAGGGCATAGTCGGGACGGATTGCTCGCTCAACAAGTTCCGGTTGATTTTGTTCTACACGATCATCAATAGTCTGACCCCAGTAGCAGTAGGGCCAGCCGTAAAAGCCTCCATCCTCGACTGATGTCAGATAGTCTGGCGGTACCTCATCGCCAAGTCCGTCGCGTTCATTGACTACAGTCCAGAGTTGTTGCGTACTCGGCTCCCATGCCATGCCTACTGCGTTGCGCAAGCCTGTAGCAAACAGACGTGAATTACCACTTGCGATATCCAGTTCATATATCGCTGCTCTGCCCTCTTCAACGTCAAATCCTTTGTCACCGATATTACTCAGAGACCCGACGGCGGCGTAGAGCTTCTTGCCATCTGCACTGGCAAGTAAACTTCGAGTCCAGTGACCGCCGGTTTTGAATTCGACTAGTTTGGTTGCCGTTCCGGCTAATTGCGTTTGGCCGTCCTGATAGGGAAACGACACAATGCCATCGGTATTACCGATATAAAACGTATCGCCAATGAGCTCCATGCCAAAAGGACGGTTTTGCTTTTCAACAAATATCTCGCGCTTCTCTGCAACGCCATCTCCATCAGTGTCTCTTAGCAAGGTAATCCTGTTAGCAGAAACTCCCACAGCTCCGGCACGTTTCATTGTTGTGTAAATAGCGTAATCAAAAGCGGTTTTTGCCACGCCTTTTTCCTGACAGGCCTCAGCAATTAATACATCCTGGTTTGGCAAAACATATATCCAGCGCGGATGACGCAATTCTGTGGCAAAGGCATTAACCTGCAG
>CALLLY010000113.1 GCA_938008205.1 uncultured Granulosicoccaceae bacterium | reverse complement strand
GTTGAAATTCTGCGGTTAGCCTCGCTCACGCGTCGGGTTTTCTGATAAATCGAACACCACCTGCCATTCCCAACACTCCGGTTATTGGTCGATCAGCAACATTCACTTACACTAGTGGTTCTCAACACAGCGCAGATGCGCCGGAGAATTGGTGAAAAATACCGACCATCTGCAAGAGATTCGAGACGCCGTCCGTACCCTGTGCAACAGCTATGGCGAAGACTACTGGCGCGAGCTCGACAGCGTCGGGGGTTACCCGACGGAGTTTGTGAAAGAGATTACAGCCTCAGGCTTTTTGGGCTGCCTGATCCCCGAGGAATACGGTGGTGCCGGACTGGGCTTGATTGAAGCCTGTGTTGTGCTGGAAGAAATATCCCGTTCCGGTGGGCACCCCGGAGCAGCGCATGCACAAATGTACGTGATGGGCTCGGTACTGCGCCACGGTACAGCTGAACAAAAGCAGCGCTACCTGCCAGCGGTTGCCAGTGGCGAGCTGCGGCTGCAATGCTTCGGAGTCACAGAACCCGGCACTGGCACCGATACCACCTCATTGAAAACAACCGCCACACGCAGTGGTGACAAATATATTATCAATGGCCAGAAAGTCTGGATAAGCCGTGTACAACATTCTGACCTGATGGTGTTACTGGCCCGCACTAAGTCAATCGAGGAACGTTCAAAGAAAACGGACGGATTGTCCTGCTTTATCGTCGACTTACGTGGTGCCGAAGAGCGCGGGCTGACCATTAATCCGATTGATGCCATGATCAATCATCACTCCTGTGAATTGTTTTTCGATAACTTTGAAGTGCCTGCTGAAAACTTGCTGGGGGAAGAGCACAAAGGTTTTCGTGTGGTGATGGATGGTATGAATGCTGAGCGTATTCTTATTGCGGCAGAGTGTATTGGTGACGCACGATACTTTATCGATAAAGCGACTCGTTATGCTAATGAACGTGAGGTTTTTGGCAGGCCTATCGGGCAAAATCAGGGTGTCTCGTTTCCGATAGCAAATTGCTATGCGCAAACTGAAGCTGCAGCGCTAATGGTAGATAAGGCCGCACGACTCTTTGATGATCAACAGCCGTGTGGTGCAGAAGCCAACATGGCAAAAATGCTCGGCGCCGATGCCTCGTGGAAAGCAGGTGATACCTGCTTACAAACCCACGGCGGGTTTGGCATTAGCAGGGAATATCATATCGAGCGAAAACTACGGGAAACCCGTCTGTATCAAATAGCACCAATCTCTACCAACTTAATATTGTCATACATTAGCGAGCATGTGCTTGGCATGCCGCGGAGTTTCTAGTGCAGCCTTTGGAGCGGATACTGGTTGTAACCATAGAGCAAGCGGTTGCAGCACCACTATGCAGTTCGCGGCTTGCAGCCGCAGGTGCAAGAGTGATTAAAATAGAACGTGCAGAAGGAGACTTTGCTCGCAACTACGATACCGCAGCCGGTGGCGATAGCTCTTATTTCACGTGGCTTAATCAGGGTAAAGAGTCTGCATGTTTAAACTTTAAAGAAGATAAAGATGCTGCAGTTTTACGAGCCATGCTAAGCAAGGCTGATGTTCTGGTGCAGAACTTGTCTCCCGGTGCGTTGGCACGGGCCGGGTTTTCTACCGAGGCGTTACAACAGCTAAATCCTTCTTTGATTGTTTGCAATATCTCGGGCTACGGTGCCGAAAGCAACGTTGCACATCGGCGAGGCTATGATTTACTAATACAGGCTGAAAGTGGATTAATCTCGGTTTCAGGAAGCCCGCAGGCACCAGGGCGAATTGGCGTTTCAGTTTGTGATATCGGCGCCGGGCTCACAGCTTATAGCGGGGTGCTTGAAGGACTCCTCAAAAGACAGCTAACCGGAGTGGGTGAAGAAATATCCGTATCGTTATTCGGTGTAGCTGCAGACTGGATGGCTGTTCCCTATATGCATGCAGAATATGGCGAAGGTGCACCTGAGCCAGTAGGTCTGAAGCATCCCTCAATAGCCCCGTATGGTGCGTACCAGTGCGCAGACGGAAAGCAGACCTTACTATCAATTCAGAACGAACGAGAGTGGCAGCGGTTATGCAAAGATGCATTGCAAGCGCCAGAGCTACTTGATGACAATCGATTCAAGACCAACAACAGTCGTGTCGAACACGTAGAAGCGCTGGAGCAGTGTATAAACGACATAACTTCTACGTTATCGTCAGAGCAGTTTCAGCAACGGCTGGAAGATGCACAAATTGCCTACGGTGCAATTAACCGCGCATCGGATTTGAAATCACATGTTGCGTTTAAAAGCGCCGACTACCAAACCGTAGACAACAAATCATTGCAGCTCCCGGCTCCCCCGATTCAATGGTCAACTCCCGTAGATACGTCTGGAAAGAAGACTCCCGCATTGGGTGAGCATACAGAGGCAGTTAGATCGGAGTTTTCAAATATTTTGTGAGATATTCCATTAGCCTCAAATTACAGCGTCCGGGGAGCAGGTTATTTGTCGGAGTTGTGAAACCTGGATAGAACCTCGCGAGTGCAACTTATCGAGTGGCACGAGCTCGAATCACTTTGGCCAGCAGCGAAAAAAC
>CALLLY010000112.1 GCA_938008205.1 uncultured Granulosicoccaceae bacterium | reverse complement strand
ATCAATTGCCGCACGTCTGGCAACAGACCTCCAGTGAGATCCTAGAAAGAAACGGAGGCTACTTTTATCACAGCTATTTTCAGGTCATAAAGAAATACTTTTTCTCACCCAAGGCACATCCGCGACACCCGTTCATTTAGTTTTCAGGTACAAGCATGGAAGCGGCTTCGAGAAAGTCTTCGCTGTAGGCATCCAGCGCTTGTGTGTTGACAGAGAATGACTCCATATCAATTAACGCTGCAATTTTGGCTGACTCTTTTTCGTGTGAAGAAGTTCGAAAGCCGGCCACCATTCTTGCAGCGCGAGGCATCAGACCCGGGAGGGTGACGTAATCAGCACCGGGCGGACCATCTCTGCCCGGTAGCAGGCGCGATTTCCCCAGGTGCCCCTTGAACTGATAGAACGCATCGGTTTGTGGCAGCGCGGTGAGCCGGTAGTTGAGTTCCCGTTGCCCGTGAGTGATATCAAAGCCTGCCATAAAGGGTTTGTTGTTTCCTGTTAATAGAAATTCGATATTGTCTGCAGTCGTGAATGACAACGCCGGATGTTCCACTCTGTCGGGGTTATGCAGGTAAAGTTCATTGGATCGCATAGCAATATCGACAGCGATCCGGTGATCCTCGGGCAGTTTTATGTTGTGCCCAAATATATAGGTGGTTTGATAGTTATGTTGTTGCAGCATAACGGCGACGGCGCGATCGCGGTAAAGTGCAATACTTAAACCCACATAGTGATCCAGTTGATGCCAGTCAGTCAGGTTGCCTGCGATTGCCAGTGCTGCAGAATTGATGGCACCTAATCCCTGCAGCATACCGCTGGTGGGGAATACCATATTGTAGGTCAGGAAGGTCAGCGGGTAGTTGGTGCCCTTAAAACTCAGTGTGTCTTGATCGTACCTTGCGTAGATGACGGCAGATCCACCCGGGTTGGCGCTGCCGTGGTACTTGAACATGGCGTCGGCATTGTCGATAACGCTATTAAGTACTTTTTGTGTGATGGGTCCGTCTATTTTTTTGCCGTTCACCCGAAGGCTGCCATTGGCAATGTACTGCTGGTAAAAATCTACCGGTCCTTGTTGTTGATCACCGGCAAACACCCGGGGTTTGTACTTTTCCAGTAGTGCAAATTGCTCGCTATCCGGGAGTTCGGTGTTGGGCGGGTAGCGTTCGAAGTATTGCGTAAAGCCGGGCCACGTGGTGAAAGATTCACTGCCTGCACATCCCGCGATCGCAAAAACGCAGAAAAAAACAATCCCTGAAAAGTTGTGCGCTAATCCCATCAGTCTAATACGGTTAGTGAATCTCAGCGGCGTCTGCCAGTGAGGCGCGCAGCGTTTCGAAGCTGAAACCTTCGGATTGCGCCGCGCTGATGATTACGGCTTCGCGTCTGGTGATCAGCTCGATAGCTCCCGGAAGCTCAGTGACTGCCTCTGGCGGCACGACAACCGCACCGTGCTGGTCCATATGAATGATGTCTGCATCGGAAACTGTCATGTTGTTTACGGTGACGGTGTTGCCGAAGTCTACCAGGTGAACATAGGCATGACTGGGGCCGACCTGCCCGGCAAGTAACTGGAAACCCGGTGCCGCATCGGGCAGGTCCCGCATAGAGCCGTTGGTGACGCAGCCCATTGCTCCCAAACCTTTATGAATATTGGTGTTTACCTCACCCCAGAACGCGCCGAAGCCCGGTGTGCTGTCGAGATCCTCAATGACGACAATGGATGGATGACCGTTGACTTGCGAGGACGATGTGGCGTGTCCTTTGGCGATGTATTCGTAGTAGTTGAGGCGTAGGGTTTTATCGTCGGATTCATTGCCGGTAGACGGTACCGCCGCGCGTATCGTCGCTGTTCTTGCATAGCCGATGACTGACGGCAGGGACGGATCAAGACACACCAGTGGTTCTGTCGTAAAACCATAGGCCCTGCGCTCCGGACAGATAATTTCCAGTCCGTTGCAGATGGTGGGGGTGTCCCACCGGGTAAGTTTCAGCAGGTCGTTCTGAGTGTAGTGTGCCATTATTCTCTTCGCGCTGTTTTACAGGGTTGATCTTGTCAGTTGCCATCAGTCGGGTCAATCAATGCCGTGCACAGGCAGGGGGAATTGACAGCGTTGACTACACTGCGCATACCGATACTCAAGTCGTGAGAGGAGAGAAATTTTGAAGAAAGTTGTTGTCACCGAAAAGCTCCATGAACATGGTCGAGCGTTGCTGTCTGCCCGCAAGGATATCCACGCTGTATTTCTGGAGGGTGATAAGGATGCGGTGCTGGCTGAAATTCCTGATTGCCAGGCAATTCTGGTCCGAACGCTCACGCTGACTGCAGAGGATCTTGCGACAGCACCGATGCTGGAAGTGGTCTCCCGACATGGTGTCGGTTGTGACAATATCGCTGTGCAGCACTGTACGGATCGATCAGTGCCGGTGGCTATTGCGACTGACTCCAACACCGTCTCGGTTGTAGAGCACGTGTTGATGATGATGCTGGCGCTGAACAAGCGTGCCATGCAGTACGATGAAATTACCCGCACCGGCAGGTTTGCAGAACGCAGCCAGCATCACACCAGTGAGTTGAACGGCAAACACGTATTGATTGTCGGCTTCGGGCGGATTGGAAAACGACTGGCGCCGGTTTTGAAAGCGCTGGGTATGAGCGTTACCGTGGCAGATATCGCTCTTGACCACCAATACGCCGAATCGCTTGGTGTGAACGCTGTAGAAGATTTCCGCACTCAGTTGCCAATGACCGACTATCTGACTGTGCATGTGCCACTGGATGAGACAACGAAAGATTTAGTCAGTACGGCTGAACTGGCGGCACTTCCATCACACGCTATTGTGATTAACTGTGCCCGCGGCGGCGTGGTAGATGAATCGGCTCTTGCCGATGCTATTCACAATCGACAAATTGCTGCCACCGGCGCCGATGTCTTTACTGAAGAACCTCCGACAGCTGATAATCCTCTGTTGAGCCTGCCGCGTTCTATACTGACACCTCACAATGCCGCCGGCACTGCAGAAAGTCTGAGCCGAATGGCAACATTTTCGGCACAGAACATTCTCGATGCGTTCGACGGCAACCTCACTCGCGAACGTCTGATTAACCCCGCCGTTTTGGATGGAATTGAATAATGTCCGGTACTTTTAAACAGAACATGCACGATCAGCAGTTACTGGCAGGAACGTTCCTGAAAACGCCGGCTTATGAGCTGGTTGAAGTGCTGGCAGAATCCGGACTGGATTTTATTTGTCTCGACGCCGAACACGCACCCTTTGACCGGGCGCGTCTTGATGCCTGTCTGGCGCTGGCAAGGGCTCGTAATCTCCCCGCGCTGGTACGGGTGGCGTCCGGTGCCAGACACGAGATTCTGCAAGCGCTGGACTCGGGGGCGACCGGGGTTGTGGTGCCGCATGTCGACACAGTGCAAAAAGCGCAGGATATCGCCAAGTGGGGGCGCTTCGGGCATGGCGGCAGAGGCTATGCCGGATCCACCCGATGGGCGGGATTTACCACGCAAAGAATGCCCGATCTTTTGCAGCACAGCCGGGATGAAACGGTGGTGATAGCGCAAATCGAAGAGCCTGAAGGGGTGGAACTGTGCGAACAGATTGCTGCGCTTGACGGCATTGACGGGTTGTTTGTCGGGCCGGCGGATCTTGCTGTCTGTCTGGAGGTTGGTGACTTAAATCATCCTGATGTACTGCAGGCTATGCAGCGGGTTGCTGCTGCCACAAAACACAACAACTGTTGTTGCATGACGTTTGTACCTGATACCAGCAAAGTAGCAGCGTTACAGAAACTGGGGGTCACTATGTTCTATATTTCTTCCGAGCATGGTTTTATGTTGCAGGCTGCCCGAAATGCTGCAAATGATCTGCGCAATAAATAACCCATTACCTGTAAAAGGATATCTGACATGATCGCACTTTGGGATCTTGGTAATGTGGTGGTGCAGTGGGAGCCGGAAGCCATCTACCCCGCGTTTGAATTATCGCCAGAACATACGCAATATCTGCGCTCCGGGTTACTCGAACATAGTGACTGGCTCAGGCTTGATCAGGGTTTGACAACCGAATCTGAAATAGCAGAACGAATTACCCGGGAATCCGGACTTACCACCTCACAAACAAACCACTGCTTCGATGTGATCAGAAAATCACTGATCGATCTGCCGGCCAGTGTTGAAATATTGCACCAGATGAAGGCTGCTGGCATACCGATGTATGTGCTTTCAAATATGTCACATGACAACGCTTCCTACCTTCGCAGCAGGCCTTATTTTGAATTGTTTGAGGGTGTTGTGATTTCAGCGGAAGAAAAACTGATCAAGCCTGATACCGCTCTGTTCGAACGTGTATTAAGTCGTTATAACCTGGTAGCTGCAGACGTATTCTTTATTGACGACAGCATGCCTAATATCATCGCGGCACGCGAAGTTGGTATGCAGGCACTGCACTTTAAGCGAACGCCGCAATGTTATGCCGTCATTAAAGAGGCATTTAATCTGGTGTAATTTTGCACAATTGCGGATTCGCCAAAAACCCTACGCCATAAACCGGGCTTCATCGAGTTCTATCAATATTGGTTGTCGTTGTTCAAATGCCTCAACCAGAGCTTTACATAGCTGTGCGTCGTTATCAGCTGACGTGGCATTGATGCCATAGGCCTTCGCTATTGCCTGATAATCGGGTACCGCAAACTCAACGCCCACCGCAGAGACGTTTGCCTGTTCCATAGTGGTTTTAATTTCACGATAGCCCTGATTGCACCAGACCAGAATCGCGACCGGCAAACCGGTATCGACCAGTGCCCCGAGTTCGCCCAGCACGAATTGCAAGCCGCCATCGCCGATGATACAAACAACCGGCGACTCGCTGTTTGCGATGGCAGCACCAGTGGCGGCAGGCAGCGCATACCCCAGCGTGCCAAAGCCGACTGATGAGTTAAACCAGTGGTTCGGCTTGTAGGTATTAAAAAGCAGGTTACCGCTGTAGATCAGTTGCGTAGAGTCTCCAACAAAAACCGCATCCGGCAGAGCGGTGCGTAGTGACTCGAGCAGTGTCAGGTGACGTTGCATATCGTTACTGAGTTCACCGTAGGCCGCCTGCATGGTTTGCGCTGCGCGCTGTGCGCCGGATTTTTTAGAGTTGGCAGGTAGGGTATCCAGTAGTTGCGTTACAAATTGGCCGCTGTCGGCGGTAACACTAAGCTCGGGTTGCTGATTGTTATTGAATTGCATGGGATCGATATCGCATCGAATCAACTTACCCTCTATGCGAAAGTTATTATTTTTATACTGATCGTAGTCGGTAGCGGACAATTCTGTTCCCAATGCCAGCACAACATCTGATTCATTGATCGTTTGTCTTGCCGTTTCCAGTGTCCCACTGGCTGAAATGGCGAGTGGATGATCGTGCGCCACCGTGCCACGTGCATTGATCGTCATAAACACCGGTGCATCTAACTGCTCTGCCAGCCGGGTAATCTCGTTTGTTGCATGACGACTGCCACCACCGGCAAGTATTATTGGTGTATTGCTTTTCGTTAATTCAGTGACTGTTTTATCTATCGCTTCACCTGGCGCAACAGGGCTCGCTACAGTGGTGCCGGTTATTGTATTTTGATGACTGGCGGTGGATTCACCCAGTAGCGAAATGGGTATTTGCAGATGAACGGGGCCTGGCCGGGCGCTGGCAAAGTGACTGAATGCCCGCGCCAGTAAAACGGGTAGTTCTTGCGCAGACTGCACAGTATGGCTAAAGCGCGTCAGTTGCCTGCTTAAAGCCAGCTGATCAGGCATTTCGTGCAGCATGCCACGGGCGTGTGGTGTTTGCAGGGTGTCATTAACACTTGAAATAATCAGCATGGGAATAGAATCGGCCAGCGCCTGGCCCATAGGGGTGGCGATATTGGTCAGCCCGGGGCCGGTAATCACAAAACACACACCGGGTTTGCCACTGACTCTGGCATAACCATCAGCCATGAAGCCTGCACCTTGTTCATGCCGTGGGGTGTGGTGCTGAATAGCACTATCAGCAAGACCGCGATAAAGTTCGATGGTATGCACGCCCGGTATACCGAACACGTGTTCAACGCGATAATGCTCAAGCAACTTGATTAAGTTAACACCGACCGTGTGCATCGACGCCATAGGATGATTGCCTTACTGAAAAATATGAACGTGGCGATTAGTTGCGCGATAAGACAACGTATGAGTAGTCGTTGCCATTCTCACTGTGAAACTATTATTGCTTAGAGATGACCGTCCTGCTTCAACTGTGCGGTTACCTCAACAATAGACTCTCGCAGTGTGCTGACGGCAAAGTCTATTTGTTCGCGGGTTATAACCAGCGGTGGTGACATAACATTGAGATTGATAATAGGTCTGACCAGCAGGCCTTTTTTGTCAGCGATGTTCGATATGAGCTTGCTGATATCAAGGTCGTCAGGAAATACTTCTCTGGTTTGCTTGTTAGCGACAAACTCGACGCATTGCATCAGACGAATACCGCGAACCTCACCAACTATTTCAAGATCAGTTAAGGTTTGCAGCTGTTGCTCAAAGTACTCACCAACATCCAGCACATGTTCGAACAGGTTTTCACGTTCCATGATTTCAATGTTTTTAAGGGCGGCGGCGCACGAAACCGGATGGCCTGAGTAGGTATAGCCGTTGGAAAAGTATCTTCCGTGTCCGGGCTCACTGATCACCTCATTGATTTGTGATGAAAATATGGTAGCCCCCAGTGGCAGGTAACCTGAAGTAATACCCTTAGCACAGGTGATGATATCCGGTTGCAGATCGAAAACTTCTTCTGAGGCGAACCAGTGTCCAAGTCTGCCGAATGC
>CALLLY010000111.1 GCA_938008205.1 uncultured Granulosicoccaceae bacterium | reverse complement strand
CGATAGATGTAATCGGTAATGGTACCTTCACCCGCAGATTTCGCTGCCTGCGGTTGAAAAAACTTCACCTGCGTGGCACGTATTTCGGCATCGTTTTCATCGATTTCTATGTTGTACGGCACCACTTCGGTGTGCGGCTCTACCCCTAGAATGTCAGTGTGCACGAACGGAAAGTGCGCAATATCTAAAAAGTTTTCTACTGCGCGCAATGGCGAACACTTAACGCGTACTACGCCGCAAGGCACAAAGCGTCGATCGGTTTCTGCAGTTTCAGGAACATCGAATAACGGTCGTGGATTATTGCCAAGCGTAATCCAGGTATGGTTGTACGCCGTTTTTGCAGGTAGCGTTCGAGACTCTGAGGTCGCAGTCAGGCTGCCTTTGCCATCTCCGGTCAGGGTAACGTCGCAGCCCAGCAACCGTGTTTGACGGGTTTGTCCTGCGGCAAGTTCGTTTTCCATTGCCACCGGATACCAGTCGTCCAATGCATAAGCCCAGCCGGGTGGTTGTGTTGCGGCGGCATTCATGCGGGTACTCCGGCCGATTTTTCGGCAATTCGTCTTATCGACTCACACCAGTATGATAAGGAAACCAGCTCATCGGTATTGTAGTGTTCACCCGCTAGTACATGCACATTAACCCTGTTGTCTTGAAGGCAATGCAGCAGCAACATGGCACCACAGTTTCCGGCAGTATCGTCAAATGATAAGTGTTGGTTGGATGCACAAGATCCCAGTGTTAGATTTTCCGGCGGATTTTCTTTTGCTGTGCGGTTAACTTCTGCAACACTGGCTTCCATACAAAGACTTCGAACGGGCTGCACGCTGTCGTGCAAAACGGGTGGTGTTAAAGCCTGCGCGGGTTGGCTGTGATCAGTGTCTGTTCTTTGGTTTGAAACCCAGATAATGCCGCTACTCTCCACTACGCCATACTGCATGGTACAAAATGATTTTGGTGGAGTCAGTTCCGGGTGCGCTGGAATGATCTCGCAGAATCCTTCAGTAGAGTAGTGCCACCCGTGGTACAGGCAGGCGAGTCTCTCACCACGCACAAACCCGTGCGACAAGCGCATGCCCCGATGCGGGCAACGATTTTCCCAGGCCGATAACACACCGGAAGCGCTTCTCCATATGGCCAGATCCAGTTCGCCCAGTTGCGCTCTGATAACGCGGGCAGCTGGCACGTCACGGCTCAGTGCCACAGGTTCAATGATCAGCGACAAGATTCGCCGGTGCTTGCGCGATTAGTGGGTTCGTGTGGTGAAATAATTGTCTTTCCTCGTGTTTGCTACAGCTGTCTGGGCAGAATTTAGCAAAATGGTCTCGACGTCGTCCACTGTTGCTGTCATCGGTCCCAGTGTGCACGCCAGTGCCAGCGCGTCCACCAGAATTTCATGACCACTGGTGGTCACTTCGATCAATTCGTTGCTGTGGTAGGTGAGATTGCTGGTCAGCCCCAGTCGATCCGAACGTTCCTGTATCCACGGTACGAACGGTTGGGTAAAGCTGCCGCGAATGCGCACCAGCATCGTGACAGCGTCTTCCGGGTGCACTGATTTTGATTCTGCGTGTGAGTTAGGTGGTTAGCGTATCAAAGTTTTAAGGTGGATTGGGCGCTGGGTTATTCGATGTGGTTGTTTGGGAGGACATTGAAGAGCTGGTTCTGATTGACTTTTCGCGAAAACCTCATTCATTGTCGAGATGACTATATTGCCCCGCTCACGCGTCAGGTTTCCTGGAGTTGTCCGGTAAGCTGTTGTTTTAAGCCGTGCCCTTTAACAAGTAAACGAGTAACGCCGCGCTGTAAACTGCATCCACAATAAAACAGGAGCAGGTATACCAGAAGAAAAACGGTATGCCGCGGCCAAAGTGTTTTGCCAGATCCCAGAGGCCGTGCCCGAAAATCGCTGCAATAACGAACAAGGGTGACACGAATACTCCTGCAACAGAGAGTATGATCAGGTTAGTTGCCACAAGGGTTTCTGTTGTGACGAAGCGCCTGGCGTTAACTGCCTCAGTAAGGTAGGTGAAGTTCATCACGATCGAGAAAAACGCCGCAATGACCCACACATAGTGTTGCGGCAATTGCCAATGCGAAACCACCAGTAGAACTAAATAACCGGAGGCAGCCAGCTTTAACAGCTTTTGTCGGCTGCTAAAGTATGAGAACGGTTTTTCTGAGTCTGGCATTTTTTATGAAACTTTGCGTGTATTCAGTGTGGGTAACCGCAGGCGCTGTAATAGCGATTAATGCACAGAGCAATGTGATCTTGTATCAGCTCATTAGCCGAACCTTGCAGATCTCCGAACTGCCTTGCGGAGAAGTATTGAGAGATGATGGTGTCTGGTAGTTGTGCGTTGTCGATATTAGTCAGAAGTGTCTGTAGTGCTGTTTTGATTTCAGTTGCTGACCAGTAATACCGAATCCTGTCGCTGTAACTGTAGTGTTTTAAGTGCTCTATCGTTTTTTCATCACCCTGATAATAGGATTTCCAGTGTTCGGGGTTTTCATTCATCGCCTGGTTTACAGTGGAAATGAGTTCTGATGATTGCGGGTTGCAATGTTGTGCTTCTATGTGTGCCAGTGCAAAAACCGCTTCTCGCATTCTGAATGTCAGCTCCGGGCCTACCTTTAGAAAGAAAAAATGATGATCGACCAGTTCCTGCAGAGACTGCGTGGGTTGGTAGTCGGTTGAGTGTGCTTCAAAGGTCAGGTTTGGCATAGCCTGAATCCGCTTTGACAAG
>CALLLY010000110.1 GCA_938008205.1 uncultured Granulosicoccaceae bacterium | reverse complement strand
CGGTTAAAAAAATAAGGGCGCTAAACAGGTTGCTTGATGTTTGGGTGCGTGAGCACTTTGTGCTAGAAACTACCCATAAGGTTGATGTTTGGCCGGGCTCGGGTGTTTCAATGATCCCTGTCGCATCGGCGCGTTCACCGGGTTCAGCCATCGGTTCGTCAGTTAATGAGAATGTGCCCCAATGCATACCAATGGCGCGCCTGGCACCAACGTCTTTCACTGTTTGCAACGCTTCTTCGGGATTCATGTGTGCGCTTTTCATAAACCAGCGCGGGTCGTACGCACCTATAGGTACCAGTGCTAGATCAACATTGCCAAGTTTTTGGGCAATGGTTTTGAAGTCATCGGAATAACCGCTGTCTCCAACAAATAGTGTACGCAGGCTTGGTGAGTCGATAAGAAACCCTGCCCATAGCGCTTTGTTGCGATCAAACGGGCTGCGGCTGCTCCAGTGTTGTACCGGCACTGCATGAAAAGTGGCCTCTCCAACATTGGCACTTTGCCACCAGTCAAGCTCAGTTACTTTACTAATACCGCGTTTGTCGAACCAGGCTTTTTGCCCAAGTGGTACATAATACGTCGGTGGGTTGTCGGGTTGCTTTTTTGCACTGCTTTAACGCTTGCTTTATCCAGATGATCGTAGTGGTTGTGTGAAATTAGTACCGCGTCAATAACCGGCAGTTGTTGCATACTTATCGCTGGAGGTGTACTTCGTTTTGGACCGGCAAAACTTACCGGCGAGGCGCGATCAGAAAAAATCGGATCGGTCAGGATATTCAGGCCATCCACCTGCAACA
Source organism: uncultured Granulosicoccaceae bacterium (assembly GCA_938008205.1). GTDB lineage: Bacteria > Pseudomonadota > Gammaproteobacteria > Granulosicoccales > Granulosicoccaceae. The sequence continues at coordinate 1,822 of CALLLY010000110.1, read as the reverse complement.
AAAATGTGCTGTGACCGATCCAGGTCACCTGTGCTGTGCTGGGGTTATTAAGAAGGTTTGGTTGTGGTTCTGCACTCGGCAAAGTAATCGGTTCAACGTCCGGAGCTTCACGTTGCCATTTAATGAGTTCTCTGAATGGTTTGTTGATGGCACTGCCATTGGTGTTGGCAAAAGTGCCGTCATCCCGATGGTGTGCTGGTCTGTTTGGGTCAGTATCGACTGTATTAACACAACCGGACAGCAGGTATGCGAACAGCAGGGAGGGTCGAAGCATGTTATTTCACCAAACCGATTCAGGTGTTATCAATAGAGTTGTGAACGGGTGTCTGCAGGATTGTATGACATTTAGCCGCGTGCTCTGCAACAAAAGTCCAGCTAATCGGAACCTGCTTGCAATGCCCGGGAGTTTTTGCAGTGTAAGTCATCAGGCTGGTCAGTGATATCCAGTAAACCCGATGAGTATGCGCGGCACTGCAGTTATCAACTCGCTGCCGCTTCAGGCTTCCTTAAAAATTGCCATTAACGCAGGAAATGATGATCCAGGTGAGTAAGGTAGATTTAATTGTCAGGCGAATCCTCATGAATAATCAGTCTAGCGACGCAACAGTAGTGGCAGCCAGCGCCATACCTGCAAAATGGAAGCTAGTGCCCCTGCCGCGTAGGTGAGCGCTGCCGCGCGTAGAATCCGTCGGGTAGCTGCTTGTTGTTCACCGCTTATATACTCCCCGTCTATTAATATTGGCATGGCTTTGTTAAAGCTGGCGTCCCATTCTTCGGGCAGCACTATTAGGTAGGTGGCAGCACCGCAGATTGCCACCAGCGCACCACCGATCACAGGCAGTGCAATGCCGGCGGGGCTGCGGGTCAAAAGCCCTAATACCGGTGACAAAGAAAGCAGCACCATGCCAGCCTGTTGCAATCGACGTGCAATTGGAATGTAGGTAGTGCGCAGTCGAAAGACGGTTTCCTTGCGGTGCCACTGAATGGCGTGACCTACCTCATGGGCGGCGACTGCAATCGCGGTCAATGATTTGCCGTTATAGTTATTCGGTGACAGTCTTACGCAGGCATCACCGCCATCGAAGTGATCGCGATTAGGTTCCGTTTGTTCAACCGTTACGCCGTCGAGTTCGAAACGTTGTATCAGGTGTTCTGCTAGTTGACCTCCGGTACCGGGCACTCCGGGCAGGTCACTGCCATAGCGCAGAAAAACCCACCGGATCCACAACTGGGGCCCAAGTATCAGAGCAAAAAGTGCAATGGCGATTAGTACAAACGGCACTATTGCAGCCTGCTATGGATCGGGTAGCGCAAAGTTATGATGGTGTGGTCACTGGGCAATCTATACTGAACAGGCGGGTGATTTTCCATTAGCGCGTGCGTTTCTATAGAGATTCATGGCTTTCGGCATTTGCGCTTCCAGATCACGTATTCGTGTGGCGGGTGCCGGATGGGTAGATAAAAGTTCCGGCGCTGAAGCACCGTTAGCGGCAGCCATATTTCGCCATAGCTGGGTGCTCGCTCGCGGGTCAAAGCCGGCTTGTGCCAATAGATCCAGTCCCAGTACATCGGCTTCACTCTCCTGGCCTCTGCCATACGGCATAAGCACGCCAAACTGCAGTCCCAGGCCCAGCGCTGCCATAATGTTTCTGTCACGACCTTCCAGTCGGGTGCCGAGCACGATCTGCCCGACCACCATACCTGCCTGGCCTGCAAGACTGGCCGACATACGCGCTTTGCCGTGATCTGCTCTCACGTGCGCCACCTCGTGCCCCATAACCGCGGCGAGCTGATCTGCGTTTTCTGCGACTTTCAGTAAACC
>CALLLY010000109.1 GCA_938008205.1 uncultured Granulosicoccaceae bacterium | reverse complement strand
GGCAGCGCTATCGGTAAAAATATTAATGACATCCAGTTCATGTCGCTGACCCATGGCGTAGTCGTTGAAGTCGTGAGCCGGTGTGATTTTTACGCAACCCGATCCGAACTCAGGGTCAACATAGTCATCGGCAATAATCGGTATCTCGCGTCCGACCAATGGCAGCGTGATAGATTTGCCAATTAAATGTTTGTAGCGTTCATCTTCAGGATGCACCGCAACCGCCGAATCACCGAGCATGGTTTCAGGGCGCGTGGTAGCGACAATCAGATGTTCATCACTGCCGGTGAGCGGGTATCGCAAGTGCCACAGATGCCCCTGTTCTTCTTCACTGAGTACTTCAAGATCAGAAAGAGCAGTGTGCAGCACCGGATCCCAGTTCACCAGTCGCTTGCCACGATAGATCAGGCCTTCATCATAGAGTGTGACAAACACTTCGCGCACGGCATGAGAAAGCCCCTCATCCATCGTGAACCGCTCGCGATTCCAGTCAGGAGAGGCTCCCATACGGCGCAGCTGTCTGGTGATATGTCCGCCGGATTCTTCTTTCCACTGCCAGACACGTTCAACAAATGCCTCACGACCGAGATCGTGGCGGCTCTTCTGTTGCATGGCCAACTGACGCTCAACCACCATCTGTGTGGCAATACCGGCGTGGTCGGTGCCCGGTTGCCACAGGGTATTGTCGCCGGCCATTCGCCGGTAGCGAGTCAGGGTATCCATAACTGTATCCTGAAACGCATGACCCATGTGCAGGGTGCCGGTGACATTCGGCGGTGGAATCATGATGCAGTACGGGTCGCCATCGCCCGCGGGGACGAAGTGATTTTCGCGTTCCCAGTAGTCGTACCAGGACTGCTCTATCGCGGCGGGATCGTAGGTTTTATCCATGGAAGTCGGTGTGTTTCAATTGCAGAAATGAGTAACTGAATAGTAGCAGGATCTGGACAGGTGAAACATGCGGGCACCACAAAAGCGTCGCCGGATACTATCAGTTTCTATCGCACTTTAAGGTGCGTGGATGCTGCATGCTCGGTCGACAGCGCTGAACAGAAGCACGCTGTCTTTAACAACGCCATCCCGGCTATACCAGTGCCAGTTGAGCTTCGGCTTTTACTTTATTATGGAACAGCGGATAACCGCGTTCCTGGTAATAGCGGTAGCGCTCACGGCCGAGCTCGCGTGTTTGAGTTTCATCGTGCACGACTTCAAGTGTCGTTTCAAAGCGGCTGAAAAAAAACGGTACCTCTGCAGACATATTAAGGAGCACGTTGGTATTCGGTTCCGGTTCACCTTTATGATCAATCGTGATGTGATCTGCATCTGACAGATGTTCAAATTCACCAATCAGTTGCCTGGTATCAACCGCGCAAGCGGTATGAATATGAATCGACTTACCACGCCCCAGGGTTTGTAGTACCAGACGCTGAATGCAGGCGATTCGGTCGGCCGAATCGCTGCTGTCGAGAATATAAAATTCTACTCGGGTCATGTTAGCGGCTAGCTGGCACGATTGATCAGGTATTCCATAAGCATGGGAACCGGTCTGCCGGTCGCACCTTTTGCGGCCCCCTGTTTCCAGGCGACACCGGCGATATCCAGATGCGCCCATTGGTAGTCCTTGGCAAAGCGCGACAAAAAGCACCCGGCGGTGATGCTGCCGGCAGCGCGCCCGCCGATGTTAGGGATGTCTGCAAAATTGCTGCTGAGTTGCTGCTGGTACTCGTCCCAAATCGGCAGTCTCCAGCATTTATCGTCTGAATTTATACCTGCCTCATAAAGATCTGCTGCCAGCTTATCGTCGTTACTCATTAACCCGGTAGTGTGGTGGCCGAGAGCGATAATGACAGCACCAGTGAGCGTTGCAATGTCGATGACTACATCGGGTTTGTATTTTGAAATATATGTCAGTGCATCACACAGCACCAGGCGACCCTCAGCATCAGTGTTTAACACTTCTATGGTCTGGCCCGACATAGAAGTGACAATATCACCGGGCTTTGTTGCTTTGCTACCGGGCATATTTTCAGCTGCAGCCACAACACCGACAACATTGATCGGCAGTTTAAGCTCGGCGACAGCGCGCATAACACCAAAAACGCTGGCAGCACCGCACATATCAAACTTCATTTCATCCATACCGGCTGATGGTTTGATGGATATACCGCCCGTGTCAAAAGTTATCCCTTTGCCGACCAGGACCACCGGCTTGGCGCTGGCTTTGCCGCCCTTGTATTCCATACAGATAAGCCTGGCTTCCTGCTCACTACCCGCTGACACGCTGAGCAGCGATCCCATTTTCAGTTTTTCCATTTGTGCTTCATTAAGCACTGATACTTTTAGTGACGGCAGCGCCTTTTTTAGCTGTTTGGCATGGTTGGCCAGATACGTTGGTGTACAGATGTTTGCCGCCATGTTGCCAAGATCGCGTGCCGTTTGCATACCGTTGCCGATACTCACGCCACGATCAATGCCCGTCGAGACAGTCTTGTTATTCTTTTTGTTGTCACAGTGCAGACTGAGTTTTTTTAACTCGACCGGTTCTGCTTTACTGCTTTTGTGCATATCGAAGCGGTAGTTATGTGCCACCAGGGCTTGTGCAAGAGACTGCGCCTTTTTACAGAGGTCTTTGCTATCCACCTCCGTTTCGAGCAGGCAGCTGGTGGCGTCCTTACTGTTAATGTCTGCCAGTGCCCGCGCTTGTGAGCCTGCCACTTTGTCAAAGTCTGTTGCGCTGATCGGGTCAGTTGATTTGTTCCCGGCGGTATTAATCAGTACCACCCTTTTTGCAGCGATATTGGGGACCTGATGCAAGGTCAGACTGGCTGCAAGCTTAGTGGACAGATCACCCTGCTTGAGAATATTGCTGAGATAGCCGTCGCTAGCTTTATCGATGGCTGCGGTACAGCCACTAAGTTTACGCTGGTTGGAGACTGGCAGTACCAGGCAGCCGGTTTTGATCTTTGCTGGTTCTGCATTCGAAACGCTGATATCCAATGTCTGGCCTCTGTGTAATTTTCCGGTCGCAAAAAACAACCGGGGTGATGCGCTCATTCGAATCGTCGAATAAAGCAGCCTGTGTTTGTGGTTACCGAGTCAAAATTAAACTCATATCAACAATATTACTGGGTTTGCTATGATCACGCATCCTGCACCGGAACACACGCTCGCTGTGCGAGTCCGTTTTTTAGACTGAACACGGCTGTAATTTATCTATGCTCGGCGTTCTTGACCGTTATATTTTCAGGGAAATTTCACTAACCTGGCTGGCAGTAACCATTGTGTTACTGGTGATCATGGTTGCCAATGTGCTGGCTCGCATTCTGTCACGGGTCACTGAGGGCAGGCTGCCAGCAGACGCGCTGCTGGTGTTGCTTGGTCTTCAGGTCGTTAATCTTCTGGTTACCCTGGTGCCGCTTGGCCTGTATCTGGGGGTGTTGCTGGCTTTTGGCAGGTTGTATCGCGATAACGAAATGGCTGCCAGTGCCGCCTGCGGTGCAGGATTAAAATCATTGTACAAACCCGTGCTGTTGAATGGTCTTATCGGCGTTATACTAATTACAGCATTAACTTTCTGGGTGTCACCGTGGGCGGCAAGGCTGGAGCGACAAGTCACTGAGAAAGTCGCCAGCCAATCAGTGTCAAGTGTTCTTGGTGCTGGCAGATTTGTAGAAATATTAGATGGCAGTGCGGTGGTTTACACGGAAAGTCATTCCACAGCCGACAATGAGTTCCGGCAGGTGTTTGTACATCGAACACTGGAAGAAGGTGCATTTGAAGTAGAGACAGCAGAATCTGCTGTTTACCAGCGCGATCAGGATAACAACGAATACATCGTATTCAGAGATGGGGTGACAATGATTGCCAGCGCCGACGGACAAAGCTATCAACGTACCGAGTTTGCCCGCCACGGTGTTCGATTACCGGGTAAGCAGCAGACTGGTGTCTCAGTTGAGAATTCTGCAAAGTCTTTAACGCAGCTATGGCGCGATGGCACTAACCCGTCTATTGCAGAAATACAGTGGAGAATCTCAATACCGCTTGCAGCGTTGCTTCTGGCATTGCTGGCTGTGCCGTTGTCACATACGTCACCGCGGCAGGGCAGGTACTCGAAAATTGTGCTGGCAATACTCATTTATGTACCGTACGCCAATTTACTGGTGCTCAGCAGGAAGTGGACGGCGGCGGGTAAAGTACCGGCACTGGTCGGAGTGTGGTGGGTTCATGCACTATTTTTATGTGTGATACTTTTTTTTACAGTTCGACGTTACGGTCTGGCGTGGATCACCGGTCGGGTCCGAACCGCATGATCTTTTCAGCAAAAAGTAAAGTCATCGCAGCCTGCAGCAGATTGCAAAAGGTTTGCAGCAAATGAGTTTGATCGCGCGATACATCGGTAAGACTGTTTTGCTCAACACGTTGCTGGTGCTGCTTGTTCTGGTTGCACTGACTGGCATATTCGGTTTTATCGGTGAGCTGGATGATGTTGGTAAGGGCAACTACAGTGTCTCGAGCGCACTAATTTATATCCTGCTGCGCATGCCTGGCTCCGCCTATGAACTGTTTCCACCGGCAGTGTTGCTTGGCAGCTTACTTGGACTGGGTGCACTCGCAACACACAGCGAACTCACGGTAATGCGATCTGCTGGCATCTCAATAATGCAAATAGCCCGTTCTGTTGCGTTGATCGGGTTGCTTTTGATGGTGCTGGTGGCGCTGGTTGGTGAGTTTTTAATGCCGAATGCGGAACGTCAGGCCCATGAAGTTCGTGCTGCAGCGTTGTCCGATCGGGTTTCATTGAGTTCACGAACCGGATATTGGGCCAAGTCGGGTCCGTTGTTTGTGAATATTAAATCGGTACTACCGGATACCACGCTGGTTGATATCAGTGTTTACGACTTTGACAACGGTGTGCTTAACCGGGTGATTCGCGCTGAAAAAGCGCAACAGCAAGACAACGGCCACTGGCAGCTTGAATCAATCAAACGCACAACGTTCCATGAAAACTCACTGCAAAACGAATCAGTCACCTCCGAAATATGGCCGATATTAGTGAATGCAGAGTTGTTGAAGGGTCTTTCTGTCCCCGCAGAATCGATGTCAGCGAGTAATCTGGTTAATCAGATCCGTTATCTCAAGCGTAATCAACTTGACAGTCGCATTACTGAGCTTGCGTTATGGACCAAAATTACCAATCCGATTTCAACGCTTATCATGTTGATGTTGTCTCTGCCATTTGTGTTTGCTTCACAGCGAGCAGGCGGGGTAGGGCAGAAGATGTTCATTGGTATTCTACTGGGCATCGGATACTTTCTGCTTAACCGATTAATGACCCATTTAGGGTTGGCAAATGGATTATCACCTGCGGTAAGTACACTTATTCCCCTCACTCTGTTCTCGTTACTCGCAATATTAGGACTACGCCGCATCACCTGAATTCGTTTGGCAAACCAGAATTTTTGCGCTTGTACCGACTCGAATTACCTTTGCTTGGCGATTTTTTTTGGAATTATCACCACTCGTGTAGACGATAGTCGATCGTGCACGGCCAGTTTATCGCGATCAAATAGTTGCCATAGCAGACCTGCTGCTGCAGGGAGAAATGAAACGGATGATGCGGCAAATCGTACTGCTGCATCGCGCCAGGTTAACTTTTCACCGTTATCACGCACAACTTTAAGTCTCCAGGTGCGTAAGCCAAGTGTTTGTCCGCCATGTGTCCAGAACCATCCGTAAAAGCCGAACGTGACGAGTATCAGGGCCACGTAGTACAACGGGTGGGTGACTGCGACTCCCTTGTTTACTGCAACAGCGATAGCTGAAGCTGCGAATAGAACGCCTGTCAGCAGTAACAGATCGTAAATAATTGCCGCTATCCGTCTTATCAGCGATGCGTTTTGCAGTGAGTCTGTGTTCATTAAGGTGCTTTCAGTTCAGATAGGCTGATGAATGGTGAGTGAAATGATGAAGTTCTTACTGTTGGAATGAAGGTGTATCGACGCTGTTCAAATGTTGTTGAAGGTATAACTTTGTACCGTCAATGTTGTTATAAAACTTCGTTAAGAGCTTCAAGAATGTATTCGGTAACTATAAATTCGATGCAATATTGACCGCAAACTTAATCGTTTTTATATAAATCAGAGCAGCATTTAGTGATTTATGCGCTACATTTTTAACTTCTGGTGCCTTTTTTGTATTAAAACAACCGCTTTTCAAGTATTTTTTATTGAATTCAATCAATTAACGATTATAATCCAACCGCCTATAACTCTCAGGAGAACTTAATGGCTAGAACTAAAAAGAAGGCAGCTGCAAAGAAGCGCGGTCGCACCGCTTCTAAGAAAACAGCTAAGAAAAAAGTACGCGGCAAGAAAAAGGCTTCATCTAAAAAGAAGTCGAAAAAGAAAGTAAGCAAGAAAAAAGCTTCTAAGAAGAAAGTCTCTAAGAAGAAAGTCTCTAAGAAGAAAACTTCCAAAAAGAAGACTTCTAAGAAAAAGACTTCCAAGAAAAAAGCTTCGAAAAAGAAAGTAAGTAAGAAGAAGCGATCTAAGAAGAAGGCTTCCAAAAAGAAAGTTTCTAAGAAGAAGCGCTCCAAGAAAAAAGCTTCAAAAAAGAAAGCCTCCAAGAAGAAAGCCTCTAAGAAGAAGCGTTCTAAGAAGAAGGTAAGCAAAAAGAAGGCTTCCAAAAAGAAGCGTTCCAAGAAAAAAGCTTCCAAAAAAAAGCGTAGTTAATACCTCGCTGGAGGGTTCCGGAGCTGAGACAAGGCTCGCGCTGTTGCGCGAGCAAGTAGCTGAAATTAAAAGAAATTTTAGCTCCGCTCAGGGGGATCTGGAAGCTCTGAAGAAAAGCGAAAAGGAGTTGCAGGAGCTGATTGATCGTCACACTGTTTAGGGGTGATTCAACATTGGCGAAGGGGTGTTAAGCTTTTTCGAAAGGTATCTGCAAACTTTGGCGACCATGAAGGTCGCCTTTGTCGTTTCTGGGCTTAGTGTTACGTAAAGTAACGGGTGTTTTGATGGTTTTACTTAAAGTTATCCACAGGTAAATCGGAAAACCTATATGGTCAGTCCAGCTAAAGTATCAAACAACATAATGTTTACTACGTCTCCGGCTGAAGCGCCTGTCGATTGTGCGTCGAGGCAGATAAAGCAATTGGCTTGTCCCATTGAGTGCAGTACGTGAGAGTCTTGTAAGCCCGTGGTAGTAACCTGCAGACCTCCCTTTCCATCTGTGCGGTATATTCCTCGCTGAAATTCAAACCTGCCGGCGTCTTTGCACAGTTGCGTATCGCAGATTGCCTTTAGAACCGGAGTAGGACGAAAGGCTGACCCTTCGAAGGTTTGAAGCGCGGGTATCACGAATTGTGCGCAAGTCACCATGCTGGATACCGGGTTTCCAGGTAACCCGAAATAGTAAGTGCCGGATTTCAGTTTGCCGGTGACCATTGGTTTACCTGGCTTCATGGCGACTTTCCAGAATTGCAATGCACCATTTTCTTCCAATGCAGATTTAACATAGTCGGCCTCACCGACTGACACTCCTCCGCTGGACAACAAAAAATCGTACTTACCCTGATTGTCAGTCAGCAGGCTCTGCATTTCGGACTGGTCATCACGTGCGATGCCCAGGTCATCTGCAATATATCCTGCAGCTCGCAGCATAGTGCACAAAGACATGCGGTTGCTGTCGTAGATTGCCCCTTCAAAGCGTTTCTGTCCGGCTTCACACAATTCGTCCCCGGTTGAAAACACTCCAACACGGGGCTGTTTAAAAACTTCAATGGATTGCATGCCCTGCGCTGCCAGTAACCCCAGCTGTGCTGCAGTGAGTCGGGTGTTTGCTTCAACCACTGTTGCGCCATGCTTTATATCGTCGCCAATGTTGCGTATGTGTTGATGCTTTACCGGTGGCTCATTAATCCTCACCTGGTTATCCGTAATAGTCGTGTTTTCGACGATCACAATGGTGTCGGCGTCTTCAGGTACCTGGGCGCCGGTAGTAATTGTGACCGTTGCCGATGCGGGAATCTTTCCATTGAACGGATGGCCTGCCAATGATTTGCCCACAACGGTAAGGGCGGTATCCGGTTGATAGTCGGCAAAGCGAATGGCATAACCGTCCATCGCAGAATTTCGAAAAGGGGGTATTGAAACTACCGCTTGAATTTTGTTGCAGGTCACTCTGCCAAGCGCTTCAGATAGCGGAAGTGAATCTGTCTCACAGGTTGCCGAAATTGCTGCAATCACAGCGGCTCGGGCTTCGTCTACGGTTAAGACAGGTGCACTTTTCGTAGGTTGGTTCATGCGATCAAGCCTGGTTAGCTGTTTTATATGCAATGGTGTTGGGTGCCCAATTAGGCAATTATACCCGTGCAAATCCTGACGGATTATTCATCGTCACTGTTTTTCCGGTATCTATCAATACAATGAGCACAGCTGCTTCGGCGTCAAAGAGTTCAACCCAGGCTAATCATGCATTGATTGAGCAGTTCCGCGATTATTTATGGCTTGAACGCGGACTTAGCGACAATACTATTTCTTCCTACACCAGTGATCTGAAGCTTTTTTCAAATTCACTTTCGGAACAGAATATCTCGTTGCAGGAAGTCTCAGCTGAGGATGTATTGCGGTATCTTGCCAGCCGTGTGCAGTCTGGTATGACAGCGCGTACCACTGCTCGACTATTGTCCAGCTTAAAACGCTTTTATACCTTACTGTGCCGTGAAGGTGTGATAGACAAAGACCCGACAGCGTTGGTCGATGCACCGAAAACGGGGCGTTCGTTACCGGTCAGTTTAAGTGAAAATCAGGTCGAACAATTATTGGCAGCGCCGGATGTATCGACACCCGAAGGGATGCGGGATCGCGCTATGCTTGAGCTTACCTACTCGAGTGGATTGCGCGTCAGTGAGCTGATATCGCTCGGTCTTTCCCAAGTAAATATTCCCTCTGCCGTTATGCGCATTATGGGGAAGGGCAACAAGGAAAGACTGCTGCCGGTGGGTGATGAAGCGCTGGATTTTCTGGAACAATATCTGCACGGTGCGCGGGATGAACTGCTCAAGGGGCAGGGTAACTGCGATAAGATGTTTGTGACTCGTCGTGGCGGCGGGCTTACCCGTCAGGCATTCTGGTATCGGGTAAAAAAATATGCATTGCTCGCAGGCATCCGGCAATCGTTGTCGCCACACACGCTCAGGCACGCCTTTGCTACACACCTGGTGAATAACGATGCTGATTTGCGAGTGGTTCAGCTACTGCTCGGACACAGCAGCATATCGACTACCCAGATTTACACGCACGTGGCGGCAGAACGGTTAAAATCCTTACATACTGAGCATCATCCAAGGGGATGATGGATTGAAGTTAACTCGCGAAGCCCTATGTACTGCACTGACTAAAGTGCTAAATAAACAGAACTTTAACGAGTGGACGCGGGTCCACTAAAAGAGGCTGGCCACGATCAGTCGGCTCACTATTCATTTACCAGGACTTACACTATGAAATTCACCAGTAAAATCACCGCCGGTGTTTTGTTTGTATTTGCATGTTTGTGTTCCGGCATGGTGGCGGCGCAGGATCAGCAGGCTGCTGAGAAGCAACTGCGTGAAGCTCTGGCGGAAATGGCGCCCGATCTGCAAATTACCAGTATCGCGGAGTCAGTGTTGCCGGGTATCTATGAGGTGGTAAGTAATGCGCAGGTTTATTATCTTTCACCTAATGGTCGATTTTTGGTGGAAGGCAGTATTATCGATTTGCAGAATCAGGTGAATGTCAGTGAGCAGCGCCGTGGTTCGTTGCAGCTTACCCTCATCGAAGAAATCCCTGAAGATCAGATGCTGGTGTTTGACAACGAAGATAAAAATGCCGAGCGCTGGATAACCGTGTTTACGGACACCGATTGCGGGTATTGCCAGAAGCTGCATCGTGAAATCGACACCATTACTGATGCCGATATCAAAGTTCGCTACTTGCTGTTTCCACGTGCCGGTATCGATTCGGGCTCATCGCAGGAGCTGCAAAGCGTCTGGTGTTCAGACGATCCACAGCAGGCAATGACCACTGCCAAGTCCGGCGGTACGGTTGCGCCTGCGACTTGTGAAAACCCTATCCAGGCGCACATGGATCTGGCCAGACAAGTAGAGCTTCGTGGAACACCGCTTATCTATCTGGACAACGGCACTAAGGTTCCCGGCTACCGACCTGCAGCGGAGCTTATCCGTATGATTCAGGAAAGCGAGCCAATGGCTCTTGGTCAATAGACGGACAGCAAAGAAACCCACCGACGCCAGTTATGTGAGCGTCGGTTACAGAACAGGGTAGTTAGAGTAAAAGCGGAGCGATTGCTCCGCTTTTTCGTTGGTAAACTACATTGGCACGCCGTGTTATTATTTGTTCAGGCGGGTACATCGGGTAGCAAACTGCTCTTAAGTCTGACAATCATATCTTTCAATTGCAGTTTGCGACGCTTTAGCCTGCTGATGTGCAGCTGGTCTGTGCCGTGACCGTCCAGCAAAAGAGTCACTTCATGGTCCAGTGAAGCGTGTTCATTTTCCAGTTTTATGAGTAACTGCCGGCGTTCCTGCCGTTCTAACTCGTCGATATGGCTCATGAATACTCTCGCCAGGGCATTGTGATCACTTGTGTGAGATTCTGACCTCAGTGTGTCAGTAACTGTACAACGGCCTTAGCACTCTCTAAATCCGATAACACCGGAACACCGTTGCGTGAATACTACCGTACTCCCAAATACCTGTCATGACGAACTTCCCAGTGCGCTGATGAAGCAAAGTGCTGAGGATTTTCGTGTTGACGAACAGCTTGGCTTTGAACCTGAGGGTGATGGCGAGCATCTATGGGTTCAGATCAGGAAAACCGGTCGTAACACTCGCGATGTTGTAGATTTACTTGGTAAAGGATTGTCGCTGCCGGCCAGAGAAATTGGTACATCCGGGTTAAAAGACCGGCATGCCGTCACCACTCAGTGGATGAGTCTGCCTACCGCCAAACTGGAAAACAAAGATCACCTGCCGCAACTGTTGCAGTCGTTGTTATCGGATATTCCCGACCTTGAATGCCTGCAAGCGGTGCGGGGTAGAAAGAAACTAAAAACAGGTACGCACAAGCATAACCATTTCACTATCCTGCTGCGCGACATTACCAACGGTCGTGAGCTGATTGAGCAGCGGTTAAGCACCGTTGTGCAGCAGGGCTTTCCCAATTACTTCGGTATGCAGCGCTTCGGCCGCGGCGGCCGCAACCTGGTTCAGGCAAAAGCATTGTTTGAAGGCAGGATTAAAGCTTCAAAGTTTAAACGCGGCATGTATTTGTCCGCAGCCAGAGCCTATCTGTTTAATCGGGTGTTAGCACTGAGAGTAGAACAACAGACGTGGAATAAAGTTCAGCATGGCGATGCCTGCATTCTCGATGGTAGCAATAGTTTGTTTCCCACCGAGCAGGTTGACACTGAAATTGAAGCCCGTTGTGCGCAGTTAGATATTCACCCTAGCGGGCCAATGGTCGGCAATGGAGAGTCAATGGTTAGCGGTGCGATAGCGCAACTTGAAAGTGACTTGCTTGCCACTGAAGCTGTTTTTACCGAAGGGCTGGCGAACGCCGGATTACGCAGCGAGCGCAGAGCATTGCGTGCAGTCGCTAGTGACTTGCAGTGGCGCTGGTTAAGCGATACTACAATTGAACTTCAATTTGCTCTTGGCAAGGGGGTTTTTGCAACATCTCTGCTCGCAGAGATTGCCAGTGTAGAAGATGCCCGTGATCGACAACCGGCAGAGGCTGAATAATGAATTGGTGGGGAAAGTTACTCGGTAGCGGGTTCGGTTTTTTAATCGGTGGACCAATCGGTGCGCTTATTGGAGCGGTACTGGGCCATAACTTTGATAATGGTCTCAAGCGTATTCAGCACGAGAGTGATGAAGATCTATCACCTGGTGCTCAGGAGCGCGTACAAGCGACATTCTTTACCGCAACTTTTGCCACGATGGGTCATCTGGCTAAAGCCGACGGCCGCGTGACACCCGATGAAATTAAAATGGCTGAAAGCGTTATGTCGCAAATGCAGCTGTCACCGGAGCAGCGTAAAGTTGCGATTGATCTGTTTAATCAGGGAAAAAAAGACGACTACGATCTGCAGGCGGTAGTCGAGCAATTTCGAATTGAGTGTCGCCGCCGGACTAACCTGATGCGTATGTTTGTCGAAATACAATTGCACGCCGTGTACGCCGATGGCAACAGGCATCCGGCAGAGGAAAAACTGCTGGAGGAAATCTGCGGTTATCTGAAGTTTCCGAAGTTCATGCTGCGTCAGATGGAGATCCTGGTAAAAGCCGGTCTCGATGCAAACAGAAACCAGCGCCAATCACACACCGGGCGTACCCCTGCCATGCCGCTTGACGATGCTTATGAATTACTTGGCGTTGAACGCAATGAAGAAAAAGCGACCGTAAAGCGAGCCTACCGTAAGTTGATGAGCCAGCATCATCCGGACAAGCTTGTCGCGAAAGGATTGCCACCGGAAATGATAAAAGTTGCCACGGAAAAAACGCAGCACATCAAAGCGGCTTACGAGTTAATCAAAGAATCGAAGGGTTGGAAGTAGCCGCTTACTTTTCCAGTAACCGCGGCATTAACATCACCAGATTGCATGGCCGTGTTCGATTGTCGAGTTGCTCACTGATCAGTCGGGTCCAGGCGGTTTTACAGGCACCGGGAGAGCCGGGCAGCACGAAAATGTAAGTCGCGTTGGCAACCCCTGCCAGTGCTCTGGATTGTAGTGTTGAGGTTTTAATATCTTCATAAGACAGCACTCGAAACATCTCACCGAAACCCTCAATTTCTTTATCCAGCAATGGAGCGACCGCTTCCGGTGTACCGTCGCGACCGGTCACGCCAGTGCCACCGGTGCTTAGCACTACGTCGATCTCGGCGTTGGCTATCCAGTCACTCAGGCGCGCTCTGATCTGGTATTTGTCGTCTTTAACAATCGCTTTGTCGGCCAGTTGATGACCGGTTTCCTCAAGCAGCGAAACCAGTAGGTGGCCGGATTTATCGTCTTCTTCAGTGCGACTGTCAGAGACCGTTAGCACAGCAATATTCAGCGCTTTAAATTCGGGTTTTGCAGACATGATGATCTCTTGTTGGAGACAAATTGCGAGTTCTGAGTCCATCGTATCACTGCGCCGGCGTCATTCAACTGCTCGCTGTGCGATAATCCGGTGAATCTACAGTGAGCAAACATGGCAGAGAGAATTCAAAAGTTGCTGGCCCGCGCCGGTCTTGGCTCCAGGCGCAAGCTTGAGGCAGACATTGCCGCAGGTCAGGTAACGCTTAATAGTCGGCCCGCCGAGCTCGGTATGAAGGCGGATGTCGGTGATCGTTTGCGCTACGACCACAAGCGATACCGCGTTGTTACCGCGACTCGTCAGGACTTCCGGTTAATTGCGTATCACAAACCGGAAGGGCGAGTCACCACAAGATCGGATGAACAGAATCGCCCCACTGTGTTTGAGCATCTGCCGCGACTGAAAGGCTCTCGTTGGGTGGCAATTGGCAGGCTCGACATCAACACCAGCGGCTTGCTGCTGTTTACCGACAATGGTGATCTGGCTCATCGTCTGATGCATCCGTCTGCGGAAGTAGAGCGCGAATACGCTTGTCGCATTCGCGGAGTCGTTGAAGACGACCACATCCGGCAGTTACATCAGGGTGTTGAACTGGATGATGGTCCGGCGCGTTTTCAGCGCTGCTGGTTCGATGGCGGCACAGATAACAATCAGTGGTATCGCGTGGTCTTAAGTGAAGGACGCAACCGCGAGGTGCGGCGTCTGTGGATGTCACTTGGGTACCAGGTCAGCCGCTTGATAAGAGTGCGATACGGACCGGTAAAACTGCCGCCGTATGTGCGGGTCGGGAAGTTTGCCGATGTTGAAGAAAGACTGGTTTCAGAGCTTGTGTCCGCGGCCGGACTGTCTTCAAATCGAGACTCCCAGCTCAGGCTGGTCAACGATACCGGCACACGCGGACGACCGCGCAGCGGGCGTCGCCGCAGTCCGGGGAGACGCTAGGCTCTTCTGTGTGCCTTTTCAACATCTCTGTGAAGTGCACTCAGGAATCTCCATGGAAGCGCTTCACAGTAACAACAGTTATGGTATAGTCGCGCAGCTGTGTAACTGAGTAGCCAGGTCGGCTCGTCCTAACCAATGAATGCCTAAGTGATGACTAAAGAACACGTCTATCGGGTACGATTTATCAACCAGGACAAAATATACGAGCTCTACGCGGCGGATATTTTTCAGGGAGAAATGTACGGCTTTGTGGTCCTCGAAGGCCTGATGTTTGACGAGCACACCACGGTAGTGGTCGATCCGTCAGAAGAAAAGCTGAAAAGTGAGTTTGAAGGCGTATCTCAGACTATAATACCCATGCACGCAATTATCCGAATCGATGAAGTCGAAAAGCGTGGTACGCCGAAGATTGCAGATGCGGGAAGCAATGTTTCATCATTCCCTCCCATCTACACCCCGAAAGGATCGGGGGTGTAGAAAAAGTTTCCGGAGAGGTGTCCGAGTGGCTGAAGGAGCACGCCTGGAAAGTGTGTAAACGGTTAAACGTTTCGAGGGTTCGAATCCCTCTCTCTCCGCCAAATAAATCAGCCCGCACAAGCGGGCTTTTTTATTTCTGGTCTTTCGGTGCAATATCCAGCCGTACGATACTATCGTCATTGTCGAATACCGCCGGGTATAGCTGCCTGACAGACGGGTCGTGCCCGGGAATAATGTGTTGCTCGGTATCTGCCAGCTTGCGCAGGGTATTAAACCCGTTAAGCATATCTTCCAGATCAACCACGATCGGGAACGGCGTGCCGTTGATATAGTTTTCGTAAAAGTGGCTTGCATCTGATGCCAGTACCAGCCAGCCGCGTCTGGTTTTCACTCGTACACACTGCAAGCCCCTGCTGTGCCCGCCAATAAGATGCACTTCCACACCCGGGGTGATTTCAGAAGAGCCATTGTGAAAGACCAGCTTGCCGCTGTATAACTGTTTGAGCATGGTGCAAACGTGTTCGACCGTAAATGGTTTTTGCAGAACCCCGTGGCACATGCACGGGCCCGTGGCGTATTGCATTTCCAGTTGCTGTAAGTGAAAAGTTGCGTGTAGAAAGTCTTCAAGACCACCGGCATGATCATAGTGCATATGCGTGACGATAACGGTATCTATATGCTGTGGCTGCACACCGAATCTTGTCACCAGCTCGGCAGGTGTTTCATACAGATCACGGCCGCGGGCGATGCTCTCTTTTTTGTCAAAACCGGTGTCGACCAGAATGGTTTTGTCACCGTTTTTTAATATCCATACAAAATAGTCAAGAGGCCAGGGCGCGTTGTGATTGTCGTCAAACAGAAACGAATCGCTGCGATGCCTGATGTTGTGATCAGCATATTTGAGTGCGTACACTTCCCATAGATCTGACATAGCTAGCCCTGTGTTGTTAAAGTACGCTGAGTCTCTGATGCCTGGTACACGAGAGATTCCAGTTGTAGATTTTTCAGGTATTCCGCGGCACGGTTATGAACTTCGTGGCCATGTAACAGGTGCGCAACCACATGCTTTTGCAGTTGGTAAACGCAGTCGGCGCCAAAGCCCGTATTGTTGAATTGATAAGGTATCGGAGTGAACGTCTTGTTGCCAAACTTGCGGTATGAAATTTCACCATCGCCATTAAGTGTTAACGTGCCTTGTGTGCCTTCAAGCAGCATTTCACCAAGCGTTAAACGGGTGTTGTCTGCGGCATGATCCAGATGGCGGTTACCATCAAAAACAGTGCGCAGCCCTGAGTTATATATCAGGGTGAAAATTCCGGCGTCTTCCCCACGTATATGTGGATTTAATTTTCGCAGATCAGCAGACACAGCATCCGGCTCACCGAATAAATATCTAAAAACATCAATAAAATGCACACCGGTTTCATGAATCAGAAAACGAGGCATTTTTTGAAAGTAGGGTTGCCTCTCCAGATACGCCTGTGGCCCTTGCCCATCACCGGTTCGCAAACGGAAAGTGGCCTGCTGCACATCACCCAACAGATTATCTGCCAATAAGGCCTTTATCTGCTGATACCACGGTTGAAAACGAAAGTTTTCATGCACAATAATGGTTCGATCCTTGTGTTTTGCCTGCTGTATTACCTGCTGTGCTTCTTCAATCGAGTTGCAGAAAGGTTTCTGGCAGATAATAAGCGCATTGGTGTGAGTTAATGCTTTATCTATTTGTGATCTATGAGTTGCGGGCAGGGTGATGACATCAACAATATCCAGCTGCGGATCAGCTTGCAGCAGATCTGTCGTGATTGTTGCGCCAGGATATTGTTCGGAGAGTGCGCCGTGTTTCGCCTGATCAGATTCAACAATCGTGTGCAGTTCAACATGCTCGAGACGCTGCCAGGCTTCAAGATGAAATTGTGCGAAGTAACCGGCGCCAACCACTGCTACCTGCAATGGCTTTTGCTGTGACATTGATCGATGCATTATGAAAGGTTGATCATTGCAGACAGTCGGCCACGGCGGACACAATTGTCTCGGTGTTCGCGTCACCACCTACATCGCGGCCTTTGCCGGCTGCCGTGCCTGCCGCCTGCAGTGCTGCACGCTTGAGTTCTAATCCGGCTTTTTCTGCATCGCTGCAATCAAATTTCTCACCGAGGTACTCCAGCATCATCGCGCCGGAAAGTATCATCGCCATCGGGTTAGCGAGTCTCTGACCGGCGATATCCGGCGCACTCCCGTGGCAGGGTTGAAATACTGCATTGTCGACTCCGATATCAGCAGATGGTGCCAGCCCCAGGCTTCCCATTAGCCCCGCGCCCAGATCAGACAAAATGTCACCAAACATATTTTCGGTGACCATAACATCGAGATCCCATGGGCTTTGCACCATTTTCATCGCTACCGCATCGACGTACATGGCTGAGGTTTCAATGTCGGTAAAGTTTGCAGCGCGTTCGTTAAATATTTCGCGGAAAAACCAGAATGACCGGAACACATTGGCTTTATCTACACACATCAGTTTGCCCGGCCTGTTAAGTTTGCGGGCGCGCGACTGCGCAAGTTTGAAGCTAAAGTCGAAAAGTTGCTCTGATACTTCACGGGTAATCCGCATTGTTTCGATGGCGTGATCGTTATCGATCACTTGTCCTTCGTCTTTGTGTGCGAACAACCCTTCGATCGATTCCCGCACCAGCACAAAGTCCAGCTCTGCTGCTCTTTCATCAGCCAGTACTCTAGGACCTCCTTTAAATGTATAGACTGGTCGGACGCCTGCGAATAGTTTCAGGGCAATGCGCAGGTCAATTTGCGGCACAAGTTCAGTGCCGTCCGGTTTGCGAATATGTGGCAGCCCCATGGCTGAGAGCAGAATTGCATGAGATTTTTTTGCTCCCGCTACTGAAGCTTCAGGCAGCGCTTCACCGGACTGCTGATAATGCAAAGCACCTGCGGGCAGATGGGTGTAATTCAGCGAAAAGCTTTCATACGGCTTAGCCGCTCTATCGAGCAGCCCGAGTGTCGGTGCCATGATTTCCGGGCCGATTCCGTCTCCTTCAAAAACTGCGATTTCAAACGATTGGTGTGTCACAGGTGTGCTCTCTTTGCAGGCAAGATAGTGAAGGCTGCAGTATGAGCGGGAACCGTAGAATCAGCAATTCCCCTAGTCGAACAATTGCCGTGGTTAGTAAACTATTGAAAAAATTGAAGAAATCAGCAACATCGAATTTTGTTGAAATTCAATTAATCTATCGATCCGGTAATACTGGCGATAAAATCAGGAACTGAAACAATATTATCGACTTTACGCACTAACGTGAGGATTTACTTTAAGTTCGCGGTGTAACGCCACTGGTTCTTAATGTTAAGAACATGTTACAACGTGTTCCACGCTGAGTCAGGGGGCTCCAACCCTCGATACAGCGATCATAAAAATAATAATAAAGCACTACTCAGGTCGGCGGTTAACGATGATTGAAGTCCCGGTTTCGAACAGATCCCAGCAGCCAGCGTCACAGCAAGCGCCAGTCGCTTCCTTGCACGCCATAATCTTTGGTTCGGGAGACAGCGCGTTTGATCGTCGCGTTATTGAACCCGCGCTGGATGAGATCAGCGCGCTTGGTTTGATCGATTCAACCTGTTATCAGACCGCGTCGGAAGCCGCTGCGGCAGCCAACCAGCGCACCAACCTGTTTGTGTTTTTGATCGACCGAAATCAGCACCAGTGTGCGGACGCGGCCCGAGCGGCCTTTGTGGCCATTCGCCGTGCAATGAACAGCGAAGCCTTGATCATTCCGGTGCTAATCGATAGTGATGTGGATTTTGATCAATCGAAACTGGCATTTCTATCGCCACTGACAGTCGAGACTCACGGTTGCGGGCTGCGGTTGTCAGACCAGAGTGCCAGCGAATTTGTCAGCCGGGTTGTAGACTTTGCCGGCAAACTAAAGCCTGCAGAGACTCCGCAGCAACAGGTGGCGGCCAGAGTATCGCAAATTTCGCAGATTGCAGAATCGGTTGATCCGCTGCCTTGCCATATGAGTAGCTACGATGATTTTGTTGAGCAGCTGATAGCCAGGTTGCAGGTGATGCGTATGAATGACCGCAGACGCAATCTGAATATTTTTGCAGAGTCTTTGAAGCAAGTGCTTAACGCCGAAATGGTGTATTGCTACTTTCGTGGCAAGAATGGTCACCTGCATCTGTATGAAGCCGATTCCAATCGCGATTTGCACAACTGTTCAGCAGCTCTGGTACACAGCGTACTTGAGGAAACACTGCAGGGGTATGCCGACACCACGCCACGGCGTTCGTTGCGGTTACAGAACTTTCTTCCACAGCTCGCACCAGCTTCAGGCAGTTCTGTTGAATGCATGGTGATAGTGAATGATCGTCTGCCCAACTGTGGTGTTTTTGTTGCGGTTAAGGACGGCTTCAAACGTTTCCCGGTTACCGAAGTGCTCAGTACAGTGATTAATTCGCTGCATGATGCACTTGCCTGGGCGAATTTTGAGTCTTTCGAAAAACTTAAGGCTCGAGTGTATGACGGTCTTAAGGAGACATATCGGTTTGTCAGCAAAGATATGTACGAAGATCGCCGCAGAATTTTCCGCAGTCAGCTCAGTGGTATCAATGTGCATTTTGAGCCGATGTTTCGCTTTGATCCTAAAACCCGTGACGTTGATATTTTTGCTTATGAAGCACTGGCGCGTGAACACATAGATTCCAATGCCGCGCCGGTAGAAATATTCAATGCGGCAAGTTTGTGGGGAATGGGGTTTCAGCTTGAGCTTGATTCAACATTACTCGAAACAACTATTGGTGCTTACGGCGCGCAGGTAGCTGGTGGCGGTTTGCAAACACAGGCAATAAAGCCTTTGTCGTTAAATGTTTATCCGGCAACTCTGCGTTCACCAGCCTACCGTGAGTTGCTGTATGAAGTGCTTGGGCGCAGTGCGCCGTTGAGCGGGCATCATCTAATTATGGAAGTGTCTGAAAAAACAGTGGTCTCCCCGGAACTTCAAATAGAGGCGCGTCAGCAGCTCGAGGAGTACCGCGACGTGGTGCGGCAACTCGGACAACTGACGGGTGTTCGTTTCGCTATTGACGACTTCGGGGTTGGTAACGCTTCGTTATCAAGGCTGGACAGCCTTAAACCGCACTATGTTAAAATAGATCGCGACATATTGTCGTTCGATACCAGGATGGCAGACACACTGATCCGGTATCTGGTACAGAGTCAGAGGGAGCTTGGTACCGCAGTGATTCTTGAAGGTGTTGATATCCATAGCAAGCTCAGTCTTGACGAACTGGTCACCGATATCGGTGTAGGATTAATTCAGGGACACAGTTTAAGTAAGGCGGTAAGTCAGTTTGATGCACAGTGGGAAACTCAGGTGTGTGATCGTATTAAAGACAGTTTGGGCTGGTCGGTTCCCGCACCTTCAGCCAGTATTGAATCCAC
>CALLLY010000108.1 GCA_938008205.1 uncultured Granulosicoccaceae bacterium | reverse complement strand
TCGTGGCTGATGATCGGTTTTTTTCTTTTGCTGCCAGTGGCGATGATGCTGGTCTATTCGTTCCTGACCAAAGAGTTCAGGGGTGGTGTGATTTGGGAGCCAACCCTTGCAGCTTATGATCAGTTTATTTTTGATCGCGGGTTGTTCGGAGATGAACCACCGGTTATCGAGTGGACTTACATTACGATATTTGCCCGTTCTATCTGGCAGGCGGCACTTGCCACGGTGCTGTGTCTGATTATCGGTTTTCCCACCGCCTATTACATTGCCACACGGTCTGCCAGCTCCCGTGGGGTCTGGTTGTTTCTAATCACTATTCCCTACTGGGTTAACTTGCTGATCCGTACGGTCTCCATGAAGTTTTTAATCCGTGATACCGGGCCTCTAAATCAGTTTTTGATGTCGACTGGTTTGATTGATTCACCCATCCATATCGTCAATACAAACTTCGCAGTACAACTCGGGCTGTTTTATTCGTACCTGCCTTTTATGGTACTGCCGATCTACGCGGCGGTGGAAAGATACAATTTTGCATTATCAGAAGCCGCCTTTGATCTGTATGCCAGCCGTTGGACCACACTGCGGAAAATTCTGATCCCTGTCGTCAAGCCCGGCATAATTGCAGGCTGCATACTGGTGTTTATACCCAGCTTAGGAGCGTTTCTGGCGCCGGATTTACTGGGGGGCGCCAAGACTTTTATGATCGGTTCATTGATCGAAGAGCAATTCAAAGGCAATGCCGGTAACTGGCCGTTCGGTGCGGCTGCTTCGATGATTTTGTTATCGATGGTACTAATCGTATTAATGTTCTATGCGCGGCAGCAAACCCGTGCCGCCAGTGGGGTGCGCTGATGGCTGGCAACACCACGGATGTGCGTCGCTATCCCGGTTTTCTGGCTTTTACCATTCTTTGTCTGGTGCTGTTGTATACGCCACTGATTATTGTCACCGTTTACAGCTTTAACGACTCAGCTTCTATCACCAGGTGGGGTGGCTTTAGCTGGCGCTGGTATCAGGATATTTTCTTTGGCCTTGAAGCGGCAAAGTTCAAAACAGCGGCGTGGAATTCTCTTTCTATTGCGTTGATGGCCGGTATTTCTGCAACGGTAATTGCCACCTCTGCTGCGATCGGCATGATCCGCGGCAACCCGTTCAGGGGAAAATCGTTGAGCTTCGGTTTGATCAATTTACCTTTGATGGTGCCGGAAATTGTCTCTGCCGTGGCAACATTAATTTTTTTCAGTGCAATCGGATTTACCCGCGGTTACCTGTCCATTCTGATTGCTCATATGGTGTTTTGTATACCGTTTGCGTATCTGCCAATTGCCGCAAGGCTGGAAGGGATTGAAAAGAGTTACGAAGAAGCGGCCATCGACCTGTATGCCACGCGATGGAAAGCGTTTACTAAAGTGCTTATGCCTTTACTTGCGCCGGGAATAATGTCCGGGTTTCTGCTGGCGTTTATCATTTCACTTGACGATTTTATTATCACTAACTTTGTCAAAGGCGCGGGTGTAGAGACATTGCCAACGGCGATTTTCGGTTCAGTCAAGCAAGGTATTAAACCGAATATTATGGCGCTTTCAACGCTCATGCTGCTGATATCAATACTGTTTGTTTCACTTTCCTATTATGTCAATAAACTGGGAGAGCGAACCAGGAAGTAGCTGTATGTATTTGTTACACAACCTTCAACCGGAGAATGTTATGAAAAAATTCCTTAATCGAAAACAATTGACACTGGGGGCTGCGGTCGTTGCCGCCGTGCTTGCTACAGGGTCTGCAGGTGCTGCAGAAAAATTGTCTATATTCCATTGGTTTGAATACATACCTCAGGAACTGTTAAACAAATTTACCGACGAAACCGGTATCGAAGTCACCATGGATACCTTTGACTCAAATGAGGCAATGCTGGCAAGCCTCAAGGCGGGTGCAATGGGTACCTACGATGTTGCTGTGCCAAGTGACTATATGGTGAAAATTCTGCTCGACTCTGACATGCTGCAGCCATTCGAAAGTTCAGAGTTGAAAAACTTCGACAATATTGATGGTCCCTGGAAAGACCCTTCGTTCGATCCGGGTCGTAAACACTCGGTTCCTTATCAGTGGGGTACCACCAGCTTCGCCGTCAATCGTGACGCATTTTCCGGTGACATACACACCACAGATATGCTGTTTGATCCGCCTGCAGAGTTGCAGGGCAAAATCAACGTGCTCGACAGTCAGGGTGAGCTTATCCTGATGGCGCAATTGCACCTGGGGATTGACCAGTGCTCAACTGATCGCGAAGATGTGAAAAAGCTGGATGCGTTACTGCAGGAATCAAAGCAGCACTGGGTATCTTTCAATTCTGATGGTGCCAAAGATGTACTGGTTTCCGGTGATGCTGCGGTTGGTCAGATATTCAACGGCTTTGCCACCAAGGCGCGCGAAGAAGGCGCTAACATTGAATATGCGTTTCCAAAACAAGGTTATGTTGCATGGATGGATAACGTTGTGTTGCTGAAAGATGCGCCTAACCGTGCATCGGCAATCGCTTTTATGGACTTCATGCTAAACCCTGAGAATGCGGCTGCGGTTTCAAATTATGCGCAATACAAAGCCGGGGTTACCGGTGCTGAAGACTTTTTTGAAGATACTATTAAAAATTCACCTGAACTGAATGCTCCGGAAGGTGCGCCTGACGGTACCTTTATTCAGGCGTGTGATCAGGAAGCACAGGCGCTGTACGATGCGGTGTGGACTCGCCTGAAAAAGTAATACCGCAAGTAATTTGTAGTTAAGCAAAACCCCGGTGCCAGTAGCGCACCGGGGTCGTGGTGGGCCTGTAGTAACTGTTTCCAATCTACGGTTGTTGACGCATATGAAAACCTTTTTTACTGAAAAACATAAGCTGCGAAATGCAAAAACCGAATTGTATGGCGGCGAACTGGTCGAGCCTTTTGAACGACCGTCACGTGCCGAATTCATTATCAATAGAGTCAAACACGAAAACCTGGGGCCGATCCACGACCCGCAGGATCATGGCATGGATGCGATATATCGAATTCATGACCGTGACTATGTCGATTTTTTGCAGGTTGCCTGGGAAAAGTGGCAGGCGGAAAACTTTGCCGGCGAGGCCATTCCAACCACATGGCCGGCACGCCGTATGAGTCAGCGGGTGCCGGAGTTTATCGAAGGTAAGCTTGGCTACTATGCGATGGCCTGCGAAACTTCGATTACGCAAGGTACCTGGGAGGCGGCCTATTGGTCAGCGCAGGTAGCACTGACCGCCGCTGCTCAGGTTGGCGCCGGTGATAACGGGGTGTTTGCGTTGTGTCGACCGCCCGGCCACCACTCGGCGCTGGATATGTATGGCGGTTATTGTTTTTTAAACAATGCGGCAATTGCCGCTCAGTCTTTCCTTGATAATGGCGCAAATCGCGTTGCCATCGTTGATGTGGATTTTCATCATGGCAATGGCACACAGGATATTTTCTACCAGCGTGATGATGTGTTATTTGTATCGTTGCATGGTGATCCGTCTGATGCATTTCCACATTTTTTAGGGTATCGCGATGAAACCGGGGAGGGTGCTGGTGCCGGTTTCAATCTCAATTATCCGATGAAGCCTGGAACTGAATTTGATGAATGGCGTGCTGCTCTGGCAGAGGCGTTAAAGCGGGTTAGTGACTATGCACCGGATGCGCTGGTGATTTCACTGGGGGTTGATACTTTCGAGACCGACCCGATCAGCTTCTTCAAGTTAAAGTCAGAAGATTTTGTGACCTACGGAAAAGATATCGCAAAGCTGCAGTTGCCGACGCTGTTTGTTATGGAAGGTGGTTACGATATCGAGGAAATTGGCATTAACACTGTGAATGTATTGCAAGGGTTTTCAGGACAATAACCGATGGCTCGTGATCCCCGCTACGATGTGCTTTTTGAAGAGGTGGCAATAGGCCCGTTAAAGGCGAAAAATCGTTTTTATCAGGTACCTCACTGTAACGGGGGCGGGTATCGTGATCCGTCCGCTGCTGCGGAGATGCGCGGTATAAAATCGCAGGGTGGATGGGGCGTTATATTCACTGAACAGTGTGAGATGCACCACTCTTCGGAAATAACACCGTTTATCGAGCTACGGCTGTGGGACGACGAAGACATCCCGCAGTTGGCGAAGATGGCAGATCGTATGAAAGAGCATGGTGCACTGGCTGGTATACAGTTAGCCTATTCCGGTATCAACGGGCCTAACCTCTATACACGTGAGGTACCCCTGGCGCCGACTGCACTGCCTATTCGAACTTTCACGAATGATCCTGTCAATGCACGGGCGATGTCGAAACAGGATATTAAAGATCTGCGTCGCTGGTTTGTGAATGCGTTTAAACGCAGCAGAACAGCCGGCTTTGATCTGGTCTGTCTGTATGGCGCGCACGGGTTTGGTATTTTTCAACATTTCCTTTCAACTGCCACTAACCATCGTACCGATGAGTACGGTGGCAGTCTTGAGAATCGCTCTCGCTTTGTTCGTGAAGTGATTGCGGATGCCAGAGATGAAGTTGGCGACAGCATGGCGATAACCCTGCGTTTATCGTTAGACGAGATGGTTGGTGATCTCGGCTTTGCCAACTCAGAAGTGCGTGACTTTATAGAGATGCATAATGACCTGCCGGACCTGTGGGATCTCGCCCACGGTGCGTGGGAAGATTGTTCCGGCCCTTCAAGGTTTAAAGACGAAGCAGCACAGCATGATCTTGTGGCAGGGATAAAATCACTGACCAGTAAACCGGTAGGAGGTGTTGGGCGTTTTACTTCACCTGATGTCATGGTGAAGCAGATCAATTCAGGGGTGCTTGATTTTATCGGCTGCGCACGTCCGTCTATTGCGGATCCGTTTCTACCGAAGAAAATTGAAGAAGGACGTGTTGAAGATATCCGTGAATGTATCGGCTGCAACATCTGTATAACCGGTGATATGACCATGTCGATCTCCCGCTGCACGCAAAACCCGACCTTTATGGAGGAGTGGCGCAAAGGCTGGCACCCGGAGCAAATGAATAAAAAAGGCGCTTCCGAAAATGTGCTGATTGTCGGGGCAGGACCGGCGGGACTTGAAGCAGCACGTGCTTTGTCAATGCGTGGGTATGACGTAGCACTGGCCGAAGCGGGTACCGAGGTTGGCGGAAGAGTCACTCTTGAAAGCAAGCTACCCGGCCTGGCTGCCTGGGGGCGCGTGAAAGACTATCGCGAGTATCAGTTGAGTCAGCGGAACAACGCACAAATCTATTACGACAGTAAGCTTGGTGCTGATGAAATTCTTGAGTTTGGATTTGAAAATGTAGCAATCGCGACTGGTTCGAACTGGCGGCGAGATGGTGTGGCGCGCTTTCATGTCGTGCCAATGGCAATCGATGCGAAAATGCCTATCTACACACCAGACGATTTGATGGCGGGTAACCTGCCGTCAGGTAACGTGGTGGTGTATGACGATGATCACTATTACATGGGTGGTGTACTGTCTGAACTACTGGTACAAAAGGGCGCTAAGGTCACGCTTGTAACACCAGCGGCCTATGTCTCCGAGTGGAGTAACAACACACTGGAGCAAGCAGAAATTCACAAGCGTCTGGCGAACATGGGTGTTGATATCGTGCTGAATAAAGGCATCCGATCCATCACCGCCAGTGGTGTGAATTGCGAATGCACGTATACCTCAGGGGTTACACCTATCGGGTGTGATGCCGTTGTTCTGGTAACCGCAAGGCAGCCTGTTGAAACCGTATGGCGCGAACTAAAAGCCAGAGAAAACGAATGGTCTGATCACGGTATCAGGAGTATCAAGGTTTTTGGGGATGCAGAAGCGCCCGGTCCAATCGCATGGGCAACCTACGCCGGGCATCGGTATGCGCGTGAACTGGACGAGCCGGACATAGGTGATGCACTGCCGTTTCGTCGGGAAGTTGCAGAATTAAAAG
>CALLLY010000107.1 GCA_938008205.1 uncultured Granulosicoccaceae bacterium | reverse complement strand
GTGTTGATTGTTGAAGACAATGAAGTCAATCAGCTGGTGATATCGGGTATGCTCGATGATGATGCGCTGGAAATAGAATTTGCCAATAACGGCTTGCTGGGGATCGAGGCCTACCGTAACTTCAAACCCGACCTGGTGTTTATGGATGTGTCTATGCCGGAAATGAATGGTTACGATGCCACGGCAGAAATTCGCAAGTATGAAAAGTCCATGCAGTTAGCTGCTTGTCCAATCATTGCGCTCACAGCTAATGCTATGCAGGGAGATCGTGAAAAGTGTTTGCAGGCCGGGATGGATGATTTCATGAGCAAACCCGTGATTATGGATGACCTGCACGCCCTTGTGCGTAAGTGGCTCAGTACTCCGGGTATATCTAAAGCTGCCTGACCGATTCTCGCCGCGCACGGCTGACGCTTTTTCACATCATACCGTGCAACACATTTGCTATCGTCTCAGGCCAATTCAAAGCCCCTGCAACTGCGTTTGTATCGCTCTGTATGACTAGTGGGAGAGATTCCCGGCTGATACGACCATTACCTGTCCGGTAGCGATATCATAGGGATTGTTTCCACTGCTACTGCACAGAGAATCCCATGAGCAGCAATCCGGCCTTTCCAGCGTTGTACCGGCGAGTCGTACTCGGATGGCCACTGGCAGTAATCTCACTGTTGTTATTATTGTTAGCGTTTTTTGCCTTTCATGCACAGTATTTCAAGCTTGATGCCTCAGCTGATGCGCTTTTACTTGAAGACGATAAAGATCTGCAAACGTTTCGAGAAGCACAGCAACGCTATCGTTCGCAGGACCTGCTGGTGGTTACCTACACTCCGCAGGCAGATCTGTTTGAAGATTCGTCCCTGCAAAAGCTCGGTTCTCTTCGAGACGGCCTGGCCGGTATCACTTCGGTAGATTCTGTTTTCTCGCTACTTGAGGTCCCGTTACTGACCAGTTCCGGAATTGAGCTGACTGAGCTTTCCGAAAACGTTCCTACCATGGAAACGCATCCACAAATCGATCGGCAGGCGATCAGGGAAGAAGTATCTCAGAGCCCGGTTTTCGGCGAGCTGCTGTTGAGTGAAGATGGTCAGACAACGGCATTGCTGCTAAGTCTGAAAGATAATGCCGAACTGGAAGCAGTATTTGCGGAACGTTCTTCGCTGAGGCTGGCTGAACTGCAGGGGACTTTAAGTGCAGAGCAAAAGGATCAGCTCAGTACAGTTAACCAGCGCTACGAGGAATTACGCAGTGCGTTCAATTTGCAGCGTCACAACGATATCGCATCTATAAGATCGATTCTCGATAACTACAGGGATTCGGCCCAATTGCATCTGGGTGGTGTACCAATGGTTGCTGACGACATGATCAGTTATATCAGTCGTGATCTGGTGACATTTGGGATAGGGGTGCTGCTGTTTATTATCGCAATTCTCGCGTTTATATTCCGTCGGTTGCGATGGGTGTCATTGCCCATTGCCAGCTGTGTGTTCAGTGGTTTGT
Source organism: uncultured Granulosicoccaceae bacterium (assembly GCA_938008205.1). Lineage (GTDB taxonomy): Bacteria > Pseudomonadota > Gammaproteobacteria > Granulosicoccales > Granulosicoccaceae. The sequence continues at coordinate 8,595 of CALLLY010000107.1, read as the reverse complement.
TTATGATTGGTCTGTTGGGTCTGACGGGCTGGAAAGTCACTGTTATCTCTTCCAACTTTATTTCTTTAATGCTTATTCTGACGATGTCAATGAATATGCATTTGATTGTGCGGTACCGGCAGCTGAAACTCACCGAGCCTGCGATGAATCACATCGACCAGGTCTGGATTACGATGCGTCGCATGTTCTGGCCTTGTATCTATACCGCGCTTACTACAATCATCGGTTTCAGCTCACTGGTATTTAGTGGTATTAAGCCGGTTATAGATTTTGGCTGGATGATGTCCATTGGTTTGGTGGTCACTTTTCTCACCTCGTTTTTGTTGTTTCCAGCGCTACTGGTCTGGCTCGGACCGCTTGAAAATGATGCCACCGCAGACAAACCTGTGGCCGCTACGGCAATGTTAGCCGGATTTACTCAGAAGGCTGGAGGTATTGTTCTTTTGGTTGCTGCAGTCATGGCTGCGCTGAGTTTTATCGGTATATCCAGATTGCAGGTAGAAAACAGCTTTATAAACTACTTTCGAGAGCATACGGAAATCTATCAGGGAATGAAGCTTATTGACGAGCGTTTAGGTGGTACAACACCGCTGGATGTTCTGCTGGACCTGACCGAACCCGAAGACGAAGAGTGCGCAGACACCAGTCAGATGGATGAGGATGAAAAAGAATACTGTGAAGAACTTGAACTGATAAAGGAGGAGTCTGATCCTGCAGATTACTGGTTTACACCGTTTAAAATAGAGCGCATTAAAGCGGTGCACGATTATCTGGATTCAGTGCCTGAGGTTGGTAAAGTGTTATCTCTCGCGTCTATTCTAAGAGCCGGTGAAACGATTAATGACGGTGAAGAATTTACGCCATTTGAACTGGCAATTTTGTACAAAAAAATTCCTGATGATATTCGCGAGCAGGTCATCGAACCATATATATCCATTGGCACCGATGAAGCTCGGGTCTCCATTCGGATCAAGGACTCACTGCCAGATCTTCGCCGTAAAGAGTTGCTGGAGCAAATAAGTACTGATCTGCAACAGGTAGCCGGTGTGGCACCGGAGAAGGCTACGGTCAGTGGTATTCTGGTGTTGTACAACAATATGCTGCAAAGTCTTTTTCAGTCGCAAATCCAAACCATTGGCGCTGTATTGGCAGGTATTGCAATCATGTTTATGGTGCTGTTCCGTTCGGTGGCTTTAGCGATTATCGGCATTATTCCAAATGCATTGGCCGCAGCAATGGTTCTGGGGATAATGGGACTGGCTGGTATACCTCTGGATATGATGACGATCACTATAGCGACTATCACCATCGGCATTGCCGTCGACAACAGTATTCACTACATCTACCGATTTCGCGAAGAATTCAGTAAAAATCCTGATTATTTTGAGACCATGAGTCTCTGCCATGCCAACATCGGGCGGGCCGTACTGTATACTTCGGTAACAATAATTTTCGGGTTTTCCATTTTGGTCTTCTCGAATTTTATTCCTACGATCCTGTTTGGGCTGTTAACTGCGCTGGCTATGTTTGTGGCACTACTGGCAGTGCTGACTTTACTGCCAAAATTGATCACCATGTTAAAACCGTTTGGACCGGAAGCTACTCAGTAGCCGTTATTTGGTAACCCTCGAAGGGGTGGTCCGGCGACTCTGGTTGATGAACTCAATATGAAAAAACTACAACAGCACGATCTCTAAAGTGGCCAATATACACTCCTGCGAAGATGCAAGAACACTAGCCAGACGTCGACTGCCTTGGATGGTATTTGACTATATCGATGGTGCTGCTGGCGAAGGTTACGGCGAGTTGCTTAATCGCGAGACCATTCGCAATATCCGCTTGCAGCCACGAGCTCTGAATAATGTTGAGCATAGAACCTTAAGCGTTGATCTGTTTGGCAAAAATGCAGGACTACCGTTTGGTATTTCACCAATGGGCATGTGCAATTTATCGGCACCGGGTGCCGATTTAATGTTGGGTCGATTAGCAGCAAAGGAATCGATTGTTACTGGTGCGTCTACTGCCGCTTCCACTTCCCTTGAAGATATTATCGAGGCTGCGCAGGGCAATGCCTGGTTTCAGTTGTACTTCAGCGGCAACGAGTCTATGACAGATAAGCTGTTAGACCGTGCTAAGGCCAGCGGTTATGAAACTCTGGTGTTAACTGTCGATGTTCCGGAAGTAGGGCGCCGACCACGGGAGCTGAGGCGTGGTTTCAAAATGCCTTTTAAAATCGGGCCACAGCAGTTTATCGATTTTGCCTGTCATCCGCAGTGGTCTATCAATACCCTGCTTAAGGGGCGTCCGGAGCTTGCCAATTTTGGCGGGCAATTCGGTGAGTTTGATCGTACCGCCAGCCGTGCTGGTGCTGATTGGTCACTGTTAAAAAGGCTGCGGGATAAGTGGCAGGGAAATTTGGTGGTTAAAGGAGTGCTCAGCAGCGAAGATGCAGTAAAGATTGTGTCTTATGGGGTCGATGCGATACAGGTGTCAAGCCATGGCGGCAGACAACTCGATAGCGCTCCTCCGGCAATCAATATGCTCGCAGAGATTCGGGAAGCGGTCGGGCCTTCCTGCAAACTCTTCTATGACAGCGGCATTCGCAGTGGTGAAGATATCGTCAAGGCCTATGCCATGGGGGCAGACTACGTGCTGCTTGGCAGGCCATTTCTGTTCGCGATTGCCGCAGGCGGAGAGCAAGGTTTGGAAGCAATGAAAACACTGCTTGCTCAGGAGATCAGTATTGCTCTGGCGCAGCTGGGTGTGTGTAATATGGACGCAATCAATAAGGATGTTATTCAGTTTCGCCCATAAGTATGAACGTTATTAAAGACTAGATTGATACCTACCCACTTGCGGTAGCACCGAGATGTAGTTGAGTACCGGGAAACGCGACGCGTAAGCGAGGTTGCTCACAATGTTCAACTCGCTCACGCTTCGGGCTTCTATAAAAATCGTTGCTAGTTTACAAACTGCTGTGGCAGCAGTGAAAAAAACTGCAAGCCTTGATTGCCTGGTTCTATCGTCAGCGTCTGAGTCTGTGTGCCTCTTGAAATCTGCAATGTCTGGATAGTATCCGACGAAGGCAGCGGTACACGAATCATGGTGAAATGCCGTGGCAGGCTGCGCCAACTGCGGGTATCTGCCTCTTCCAGTGCAAACAGCAGGAGTCGGGTGAGTTCACCGACAATTTCATCTGCATCGGCGGCAGCGTCAGCAACGGCATCCTTTGCCGCAGCGCGAATCAATGACTTGGTGGCCAGTGATACTCCACGTTTGTTTAGTGAAGCGCTGACAAGTTCACCCAGATCACTGCTGATTGCGGAACAATTGCAAGGATTCCCGTTTACCAACACAGACAGCGGCTCGGGGCGACTCTCTGCAAAGGCATATTGAGGGAACGCCAGTCGAGTCACGTCTGAGGTAATTAGACTGCCGGAAAATTTTTGTGGAACTTGTCCCGCTGCAATAAACAAGACGGCAACATTTGAGGAGGTATTGAGTTCGGCATTGTTACTGCGTTTTTTTAATTCTACGGCATCTGAAGCAAAACCGAGTGTAGAGGCTTGTTTAAACAGTACGGCGTCGAGGGCATTTGTTTTACTGTCATCGGCCAGCTTACGATTCACAATGTAGGCATCGTTGGCTTGTTGTGCGGCTTCAAAGCTTAAAGCAATCAATGCGCGGGTAAAGTAATCAGGTTTAAGAACCTCGGTGCGGGAGTCCATTACCTCGAGTGCCCGCCGTGCCTCGACGGCGGCACTGTCATAGCGCCCCATATGCAGGAAGTTCATCATTAATATGCTATGCACCCAAAGCTGCTCGCTATATTCGCCGCGATAGCTGCTGGCCCACTCATTGGCAAGGAGCTCCCGGGCTTCACTGGTCAGGCTGATGTAGTCAGACTGCTGAATATACTCAGCGGCTTTGAGTAGCTCCTGGCTGCTGCGTTCATAGTCACCTGCATAGTGCAGGTACATACCTTTTTCCAGCCAGTAGAGAAGGCGGTCTTTTCGCGCTACCTGATCGCTACCGCCAAGGGTACTAACCGCAGCAGCAGTATCTCCGCTCAGGAACTGCCAGTGTGCTTGCTGCATAACGCCTGATGTGGTGCATCCTGATAGTACGGTTAGTGCTACCAGCCACAGCAGAGCTTTGAATGCGCTTAATGTTGCAGGCATGGGTAAACCCGTCGTGCTCTACAATACCCCCGCTTACCAGCCAATAATCGGCTGTGAAGATTCCCGTGCTATTTCTACTTTATCAGCCCAGGCAACTGCACCGGTTTCTGTGTCGGTCAGTTCAAGATTGAGTGTGTAGTAAACCAGTTTCTTTTTGTTGAAACGTATCTGGCGAGGCTGCTTTTTTACGATTGACCGCAGGGTTCCAGCCAGTACAAAGTCGGCCCCCAGTTGTTTTCCCTGCTGTATGCGCTGCGAAATCGCCACGTTACCAGCCTGTTGGTAATCTGTTTCTGTATTGATGTTGCTGCGTTGAGCTTCGTTAATCATCTGGTAGCGGCCCGATTGTACCAATACAAGGCGGATATCATCGCTGATGCCACCGGTGTTGATGTGTTCAGATGTTTGATTGCCGATGCCATAGCTGATTAATGTGGGTCGCACGCTTGATTCGTCGACGAACTGCATCAGGCTGGTACTAAGATGATTGACGATCTTCTTTTTGTCGGCAAAGTCGTAACTGGCATCATAGTGAATGGACGACTCCGGGCTGATATCTCTGGTGGTTGCGCACCCCGACAGGATCACGCTCAGCACTGCAAAAACACAGGCTTTGAAAATATGAGATGAGTGGTAAATTCTGGACATGGCAATCTCCATTGATCAATCTGGCAAGAGTAGACGAGGCTGGGAGTGAAAAATGTAACAAAATACTGCCAGCAATATGAAAAGTGATCTTGCTGCTTTCGACACTGCAACATCAATCGTTCAGACAGTTAACCCGACAGCCTATGTGTAAAAGCCTGCTGCGGGCTGAACCGACCTTTGTGCTGCGTTTGTGATATTACAAGGGTCAATTTTTGCGCCAGAACTGCGATGCCGCTACCGTAAGCCTTAGTAGCGCTATTTCTGGTTACATCGTGCTAGCAATTTGTATCCTTGCCGTCTTGTTTAACTATTGTATGCAATAGGGTATCGAGCAAGGTGGAGAAATTGCGGGCACCACGCTGGTGCCCCGCATCCAAACCGTCTCAAAATCTCACTTAGAAGCGACGAATAGGAAGTACCAAAGCGTTGGTGAGTTTGTCTGTGGTGGATGTATCACCAAGATCAAGTGGGTTGGCCGGGTCGGTAACCAACACAGTGAAGGCGTTTTGCGCGCTATCTTCGGTGGCTGACCAGAATGCCGCACCTGGATTGCTTGAGGTTAGCAAGCCTGCGTCTCTTAGTACGATAAGTTCATCTGTTGAAGGCAATGTCCAGCCATCTAATCCATTGCCAATATAGGAAAAAGCGGCCTGCGCTGCGGCGCTAAAACAGGTGCCCGAGGCGTTGGCAGCAAATAACAGGTTGCTGCTCTCTTCACCCGTTGGAACACCAATACCATTAGTGGGTCTGGTGGCATTGTTAGGGTCTACATCGACATTGGCACACCCGTAACTGGCGAGTCCCAGATCCCCGGTTGAAACCTCCAGTCCAGCGCTTCCTTCTTCATTAAGCAATGAAAAAACAATACCACCGCCCGGGCCAGTGTCTCCAAGGTTGTAAGTAGCGGGGTCAACGGGATCGACTGGATCAACGGGATCAACGGGATCGACTGGATCAACTGGATCAACGGGATCAACGGGATCAACGGGATCAACGGGATCGACTGGATCAACGGGATCAACGGGATCGACTGGATCAACTGGATCAACTGGATCAACTGGATCAACTGGATCAACTGGATCAACTTTACCCTTATTGTCAATGATCTCAAAACTCTTAAGTATAGGATCACCCGCGAGGTAACTGTTATCGTTAAAATCAGTAAATGTGTCTTGCTGACCAGCTCCGATCAGTTTAGGTCTTGCGGTCAGAAATGTTGTGTAGGTCAGGTCAAGATGATCCCAGCCGCGCCCGAGATTCATCAACACAGCGCCACCAAACGTACTTGTTGTCGAAAACACCTCATCGTGATCGTTTTGTGTATATATTTTTGTGCTGTAACCGATGGTTGCGGAGCTGAACTCGACATAGTCGTCGTCGTTACCGGTAACTACACGAAGGTTTTTATCAATAGTGGTGTGATTGATCACTACATTGTCGTCACCGTTACCTGTTCTGATAACTACATTACCGTTGAGAACAAGGTCGGATAAGATAACTGTGTCGTGCCCGTCGCGGGTCACAATCTTCATATTGCCAGTTACATTTGAAAGAGTGCCGTGGTAGCTGCCGCCATTGTAATGTGAAACTGTATAGCCGATTTCGTTTTGTGTATGAGTGGAGTAAAGTTCCAGAGTCCTGTAACCGCTGTGTGCGGAAAGCACGATTCTGGCGTTTCCTTTTGCATTGACACGTATGCTGTCTGCATATGCTGGTGCAGTAAACCCAAGTCCGCAGATAATTCCGGTAACTAATAATTTGCTGGTGTTTGTCTTACGCATTATTTCGCTCCTGCTCTGGTATAAACTTTAGCTGTCGCACGTGCTGCGACGAGAGCGCGGAGTCTATTTACTTATACTTGATTACTGTGTGAATGGTGTGGATTTACGATGAGTAATTTGTACGCTTAATCTTAGAAGTGTGGTGGCGTAGACACAATTTCCAGTTGATAAGTCATGCATTTCGAGGTAAAGAGCGGCAATTGCCGCTCGCACACAAATTCAATTCGAGATTACCCCAGCTAGTTCAACCTTTCGAAAATGGTGCTGATCCCTTGCCCCATACCTATACACATAGTCGCAAGGCCAAACTCACCGTCGTGTTGTTGCATTACATTAAGTAGTGTCGTGCTGATGCGTGTGCCGGAGCAGCCAAATGGATGACCAAGCGCTATAGCACCGCCGTGCAGATTAACCTTGTCGTCCATACAGTCGAGCAGATTCAGATCTTTTAACACTGGTAAAGATTGCGCTGCGAAGGCTTCGTTCAACTCTACGTGATCGATGTCGTCCATAGTCAGGCCGGCCCGTTGCAGTGCTTTTTGTGTGGCCGGAACAGGACCATAACCCATAATCGCTGCAGGGCAGCCGGCAACTGCCATCCCACGAATTCTGGCGATAGGCTGAGCACCCAGCTCGCGTGCTTTAGCACCAGACATCAATAGCATGGCTGACGCCCCGTCTGAAATGGCAGACGAGCTTCCCGCGGTAACGGTGCCGACTTTAGGAACGAATGCCGGTCGCAGTTCGGCTAGGGATTCTGCGGTAACGTTCTCGCGTATAACTTCATCAACCTCGATTATTTTCCTGAAGCCATTGGTATCATGACCCTCGATAGGAATAATCTCGTTGCTGAACCCGCCGTTTAATGTGGCGGCGTGGGCACGTTGATGTGAGCGCGCGGCAAACTGATCTTGTTGTTCGCGACCAATGCCGTGCATTTTGGCGAGCATTTCTGCGGTGACTCCCATCATCATGGAAGCTTTGGCAACGTGTTTACTCATGGCCGGGTTGAGATCCAGTCCGTGCAGCATGGCAACGTGTTGCATGTGTTCCACGCCACCGGCCACAAAAACATCGCCGTAGCCTGTCATAATGCCTTGCGCGCAAGTGTGAAGCGCAGACATTGAAGAACCGCACAAACGACTGACGGTCTGACCGCCAACGGTCTCCGGCAAGTTCGCCCTTAACACCACGCTGCGCGCAATATTAAAGCCCTGTTCCAGGGTCTGGTTAACACAGCCCCAAACCAGATCTTCAACGTCATCGGGATCAACTTCCGGGTGTCTTTCAAAAAGCGCACGGACCAGTGTGGCTGAAAGATCTTCAGCTCGCACATTAACAAACCCGCCGTTCTTCGAGCGTCCCATCGGGGAGCGTACGCAATCTATAATGACTACATCGTTGTTATTGAATTTCATTGCTGATGCTCCGTTACGCTGCCGCTTGCGGGAAAAAAGTTTGCTTGCCTTCAGCCATTTTTCTCATCCCGTCGGTTGGGTGGTATAACGGTCCCAGGTCAGTGTATTGGTCACACATAGCACAAAAATTTTGCAGGCCGATGGTATCCATGTAGTGCAAAATTCCACCGCGAAACGCAGGAAAACCAAGGCCATAAATTAACCCGATATCGGCATCGGCCGGGCCGCTGACAATTCCTTCTTCAAGGCAACGTACCGCTTCTATGCACATCGGAATCATCATACGTTCTACAATCTGCTCATCAGTGAATTCCCGGTTTTCAACCACCCCGGGTGCAATGATTTCGGTCACTGCAGGATCCAGTATCTTTTTCGGTTTACCGAGCTTGTCGAGTTCATAACGATAAAAACCACTGCCGTTCTTCTGACCATAGCGTTCCGCTTTGAATAGCAGATCTGCAGCACCTTCGCCCTGATACTTCATACGGTCTGGGAAGCCTGCCGCCATGACCTCACCACCGTGGTGGCCGGTATCCAGTCCAACCACATCCAGCAGATAGGCAGGTC
>CALLLY010000106.1 GCA_938008205.1 uncultured Granulosicoccaceae bacterium | reverse complement strand
TTTTCTCTGGGTGATATCAGTGCACTTGTTTTCCCGCGCTCGGCGATTAAACCGATTCAGGCAATTCCGCTCATAGAATCCGGTGCGGCCAACCGTTTTAGCCTGACGGCACAAGAACTGGCGTTGGCTTGTGCATCGCATAATGCAGAGCAGGAACACCAGGCAGTGCTTGCCGGCTGGATGCAGAAAGTCGGTCTTGAGGAATCGATGTTGGCCTGTGGACCGTCGTTGCCATTGAATCAGGAAACTGCACATCAATGGTTACGAGAGGGTGGCAAAGCAACCCGGAGACTGCACAACTGTTCCGGCAAACATACCGGCATGCTGACGCTCGCAAAACATCTTGAAGCTTCACTGTCAGACTATGCTGATTACCATCACCCGACACAACAATTATGGATGCAGGTGCTTGAAGATCTCACGGGAGCCGATGTAGCAGCGATGCCGTGGGACCGGGACGGCTGTGGACTGCCGGCATTGGCGTTACCATTGAAGGATTTTGCCAAAGCACTGGCGGGTTTTTGTAATCTTAAAAATAAAGACCAAGCACGTGCTAATGCGATGCGTACCGTACTTGAAGTCATGCACGAGCATCCGCAGATGGTGGCGGGCAGCGAACGATGCTGCACGGCTACCATGAAAGTACATCACGATTTGGTGGTTAAAACCGGTGCTGAAGGGGTTTTTGCGGCGATAGCGCCATCACAGGGAATTGCTATAGCACTTAAAATTGACGACGGCGCAACACGTGCTGCCGATGCAGCGTTGGGTGCCGTACTGAATCATCTGGACATCATCAGCGAAGCCGACTATCACTCACTGAAACAATGGTATGCACCTGAAATTATTAATTCACAAAACATCGTGGTAGGAAGACTTGCCGCCTCTGCACAGTGGCAGTAGAGCGGGTGAATTTTCAGATCGACAGCTGATCTTATGATCAATATAACCGGTCACTGCTATTTCTAAACATTGGAACAACAATATGCAAATTAAAGACAGCGCATTGCTTCGAGGGCAGGCCTATATCGATGGAAAGTGGGTCGATTCAGAGGATGGTGCATGTTTCCCGGTGGTCAACCCGGCCAACAGTGAAGTGGTTATTGAAGTTGCTGATTGTGCTGCAGTCAGTGCTCAAGCTGCCATAGACGCTGCAAGTAAAGCCTTACCTGCATGGCGTGCAAAGACAGCCAAAGAACGTGCTGCGATACTGCGGCGTTGGTATGAATTGATGATGGAAAATCAGGAAGACCTGGCCATCATACTCAGTACTGAACAAGGTAAGCCAATGGCGGAAAGCCGGGGTGAGATTGCCTACGGTGCAAGTTTCATTGAATGGTTTGCGGAGGAAGGTAAACGCATCTATGGCGATGTAATTCCCGGTCACGCACCGGACAAACGAATTATTGTGATTAAACAGCCCATAGGTGTGACCGCCGCGATCACACCATGGAATTTTCCAACAGCAATGATTACCCGTAAAGTCGGTCCGGCGCTGGCAGCCGGTTGTACTATGGTAGTGAAACCGGCCGCCGAGACACCGTTATCTGCGCTGGCCATGGCGCAGCTTGCAGAAAGAGCAGGCGTACCTGCAGGGGTCTTCAGTGTGGTGACCACTGATCGTGCTTCGGTGGTTGGTGGTGTACTGACATCGTCTCCCGTGGTACGCAAGCTGTCGTTTACCGGTTCCACCGCCGTAGGCAAAATTTTAATGGAGCAGTGTGCCGGTACAGTAAAAAAAGTCTCTATGGAGCTTGGCGGTAATGCACCGTTTATTGTTTTTGATGATGCCGATATCGATGCTGCTGTGCAGGGTGCGATGATGTCCAAGTATCGCAACTCAGGACAAACCTGCGTTTGTACCAATCGCTTTATCGTACAGGATGCCGTATACGATGAGTTCTGTACCAAACTGGCAGAGGCAACGAAGCAGCTTAAAGTAGGCGCTTTTGAAACCGGTGATTCACAACAGGGGCCACTGATTAACCAGCAGGCAGTCGACAAAGTGTCCGAACATGTGGATGACGCAGTGAGCAAAGGAGCTCGAATAGTGACTGGTGGTAAAAGTCATGAACTGGGCGGGTTGTTTTATACACCAACGGTGCTTGCTGACGTGACCACTGATATGTTGGTGACCAGAGAAGAAACCTTTGGGCCGGTTGCACCGGTTTTTCGCTTTAGTGAAGAAGTAGAAGGGGTTGCCATGGCCAACGATACCGAGTTTGGTCTTGCATCTTATTTTTACGCACGAGATATCAATCGCATCTGGCGAGTTGCGGAGTCGCTTGAGTCCGGCATCGTTGGTATCAACGAGGGCATCATTTCTACCGAAGTTGCTCCGTTTGGCGGTGTTAAAGAGTCTGGAATTGGTCGGGAAGGGTCACGTTATGGCATTGATGACTATCTCGAGATCAAGTACCTGTGTATGGGTGGCATTGCTTAAGCAGACACTGTGCTGGCTGCTGTGCATGTTACCTGCGAACAGATATCACAACGATATCTGTTCAGCGTGTCTTTGCTGGTGCGTTTTCCAGTTCTTCAATGGTTCGTGGCCAGTCCTTCTTTAGTAATCTCGACAACGAACGGTCTGCCAGCAGTTTACCGCCTGTCTGGCAGCGTGGGCAGTAGTTGGTTTCATTGCTGGCGTAGCGAATACGCTGAATTTCGGTCTGGCAAACAGGGCATGGCTGCTGGTAGCGGCCGTGTACTGCCATCCCTTGTTTAAAAGCTGTAACCTTCGCAGGAAATTTTTCGCCTCTTTCAAGGCGAAGCGATTCAGTCCAGTGTGTTAACACAGCGATGGTACTTTCATAGAGGCGTTGTATTTGCGCTTCTGTCAGTTTTTGTGACAGCGCCACCGGTGATAGTTGCGCGTGGTGCAATATTTCATCGCTATACGCATTGCCTATACCACTGAACAGAGACTGATCTGTCAGTGCACGTTTTAAAGTATGGTTTCTGAGTGTTAGCTGATGTGTGAAAGTACTGAGCTCACTGAGTAAAACTTCAATGCCTCCACGATCAATCTCATGCATTTGTGTTTCATTGGAAAACAGATGCATTGATGCGCGTCTTTTTGAACCGGCTTCGGTCAGACGCAATGTGCCGGTTCTGAATTGTAGTGTCGCCAGTGCTTTGCCGCGAGACGGTTTATCGCTTGCAGTACGCCATTGAAATCGGCCTGCAATCATCAGATGGATCACCATCCAGTGATCATTGGAAAAACCAATAGCTATGCGTTTTCCAATGCGTTGGATATTACACACAGGCATTCCGTACAGGCTCTCAATACCGGGTTCGACGGTCCGCAACAAAAACGGACTGCCGAACTCAGCATGCTGCAACGGCTCACCTTCAATGCGCTCTTTAAGCGCTTCTATATAGGCGGTGATGTCAGGTAGTTCCGGCAATACCGCTCCAGATCATCTCAGTGTGGCTAGCAAGTTATCACAGGATTATTCAGCTAACTGTATAAGCAGCTTACCATCTTCGACGCGGATATCTTCAATTCCGTCGGCAAACGATTTCCAGAAACCATCGTTACCGCCGAATTGCTCGATCAGGTCGATATTCTTGATGCCGCCAAGCCAGGCGTTGGGAATCGGAATGCCCCAGACACTCACCCCTTTCATTACCACAGAGGGTTGATTGTTAGCATAGGATAGTTCGGTTCCGCTACTGACTTTCAGTGTTTTACCACCAATGAATGGAAAGTCCGGATCCAGATCGACAAGTAGCTTTACGCTGGCCATGTTGTCTGTCAGATCTATGACAATCTGCTCTGCAAGATCCGTGTTTTCCGCCAGCAATGAATTTAACTCCCGCTCGGTTAATTCGATGCGTCGCTTGTTGTTATCCTCGCTGTAAACCTCCGGTTGAAGCTCAGACTGTTCTGATTTTATATCCGTAAGAAATTCTGTATTGGCAGGCTTATCGTCTTCCGGGGTGGTGTCGAAGCTGCCGATGGCATCGAGCTTTTGCGCAAGGGTAGTCTGTTCTGAGTCTGATAACTGTACCGGTTTGAATTTACTGTTCAGCCATGGGCTGTTGATGGCCCAGACAGTAGCGGTGACCGTCAGGATGACTGTAAGTAACAGAAGACCAAAAATCGGCAGGCAACCCAGTCCTGACTGGTGTTTCGGGCTGAGGCTGCTATTAATAGATAGAGTCAAGTGTATTTCCTGGACAAATAGATGGGTGTTGAATCAGTTTTTTGACACTCGTTGCGGGTAAAAGGTCCTGGTTACGGTAGTCGTTTGTACTGATCATCTGGCAATTATTGCTTTAAGTGGCATTGGCTCAGGTAAACCAGTGTGAAATAAACAACCGTGACATAGAGGTAACTTACCCGGGCAGTCAACTATACTTAGAGTGTCACTGTAGCCGCTGCCAAACAGATGGACTGCAACGCAGAGCAATAATTAATTACACAGGCAAGGTTGTGTCAGAAACTATCCGAAAAACCACAGGTGATGGTTGGATGCCGTACTTGCGTGCTGCCGCCGGTAAGCCTCAGCCGTGGCCTGCGCGCCTGACCTGGACTGCAAGTCTTTGGGCGCTCGCCATTGTGGTGTTTGTCACGCTGATGTGGGGAATTCCGCATATCGAATCCCGGCTTGATCAGCACAGTAGAGCACAGCTTGCCAGTGTCAACATCGATGCGTCTACGCTCAATCTGCGTTGGTCTTATCGTGATGTCAAAGTCCACGGCGAGCTGCCAGCGGGTGTTTCTGCCGATGAGCTGGAGAATATCCTGCGCACAGGTTACGACGATCGGTTGTCATTTGTGGCGCAGGGAATTCGCGACATTGAAATATTTGCTAAACCGGTAGCGCCTGAAGTAGAAATTTCCCAGTCGATCGATGAAACAGCCGGTGTCGATATGATTGGCCCGGTGACAACCGACAGTTTAGCGGTTGTCGCAGATTCCCTTGCTGTCGATGTCAGCATGCAACGCAATACTGCCGTCATTGAAGGGGTTGTTGAGTCAGATCAGCAACGACGCAAGCTGGTGGATGCCCTACTGACAACCGGCATCGAGAACATCCAGGACAATCTTGATGTCATTGACAGGGTCGAGGAATCCTCCGATGCGAAGGTCGAAGTACTTGCGGGCATGTTACGGGCAGCAAATGCAGACTTTGTATCTCAGTTTTCTGCAACGCTTGACACC
>CALLLY010000105.1 GCA_938008205.1 uncultured Granulosicoccaceae bacterium | reverse complement strand
CAGGTTGCAGCTGATATTCGCGCTTATCGGCCACCAGAGCCGTACAAGGGCAAGGGTGTTCGTTACGTTGACGAATACGTCGCGATGAAAGAAGCCAAGAAGAAATAAGACATGAATCTCGATAAAAAACAAAGCCGGTTACGTCGTGCCAGACGGACTCGCGCAAAGATCCGTCAGCTTGGCGCAGCGCGCTTGTGTGTGCACCGCACGGCCAAGCACATGTATGCCCAGGTGATCGATACCAATGGCAATGTGGTTGCGAATGCCACCACCCAACAGAAAGATATTGCTTCCGGTTTGAAATATACCGGCAATAAAGACGCTGCAGCCGCCATTGGTAAGGCGATTGGTGAAAGGGCAGCGGCCAAGGGCATTACAGAGGTCGCTTTCGATCGTTCTGGCTTTCAATACCATGGCAGGGTCCAGGCCCTTGCAGATGCCGCGCGTGAAGCCGGCTTAAAGTTTTAACGGAACCTAAAATGGCAGCACAAGACTCAAATCAAAGCGCCGATGGCCTGATCGAAAAGCTCGTTGCGGTAAACCGCGTAGCGAAAGTGATCAAAGGTGGTCGTCAGTTCGGTTTTACCGCCCTCACTGTTGTGGGCGATGGCGAAGGCCGCGTCGGCTTCGGTTATGGCAAGGCTCGCGAAGTGCCTGTTGCTATCCAGAAGGCGATGGAGAAAGCCCGAAGGAATATGGTTAACGTGCCTCTGAAAGACGGCACATTGCAGTACGCACTGAACGGCCGTCATGGTGCCGCCAAGGTGTATATGCAGCCAGCGTCAGAAGGTACCGGAATAATCGCTGGTGGTCCGATGCGCGCCGTTTTTGAAGCGGTTGGCGTTCGAAACGTATTGGCGAAGATCAATGGGTCTAACAATCCGATCAATGTGGTACGAGCGACAATCGAAGGGTTGGTTCACATGCAATCCCCGGCTAGCGTTGCGGCGAAGCGCGGCAAGTCGGTTGAAGAGATAGCGAGCTAGAAATGGCAGGCATGATCAAAGTAACTCAAATTCGTAGTGCAAACGGCCGCCTGAAGAAACATCAGGCGTGCGCTCGAGGCCTTGGGCTTCGTCGTATGCATCACACCGTTGAAGTTCGGGATACTCCGGAAAATCGCGGCATGATCAATAAAATTCAATATATGGTTCGTGTCGAGGAGAGTGCAGATGCATCTTAACGATCTTAAGCCAGCACCGGGTAGCAAACAGGCGGCCAAGCGTGTTGGTCGTGGCATGGGGTCCGGCCTTGGCAAAACTTGCGGTCGCGGCCACAAGGGTCAGCATTCACGTTCCGGTGGTTACCATAAGGTCGGTTTTGAAGGCGGTCAGATGCCTATTCAGCGCCGGCTGCCAAAGTTTGGTTTTAAGTCTCGCAAGGGGCGTTTTGTGGCAGAAGTGCGTTTGTCAGAGTTGGCAGGCATTGACGGGGAGATCACATTGGACTCGCTCAAGGCAGCAGGTGTTATCCCAACACAAACCAAGAAAGCCAAAGTTATCTTGTCTGGCGAAATCACCAAAGCCGTCACCTTAAACGGTGTGGTTGCAACTGCTGGTGCTGCTCGAGCGATTGAGCAGGCGGGCGGAAGCGTCGGAGCATAACGGGTGGCTACTGCAGCAGAATCAATCGGCGGGTTAGGCAGATCGGCTGAGCTGCGGCAACGATTGTTGTTCGTGCTGCTGGCGCTCGTAATTTTTCGTATCGGCGCGCACATTACTATCCCGGGCGTTGACCCGCGAGTGATGGCCGCGCTATTCGAACAGCAGCGCGGTGGTATTCTGGACATGTTCAACATGTTCGGTGGTGGTGCGCTGAGCCGTATGTCGCTGTTCGCACTTGGGGTGATGCCGTACATCTCAGCTTCGATTATTATGCAGTTGCTAACGCATGTGGTTCCATCGTTAGAACAGTTGCGTAAGGAAGGCGAGAGTGGTCGGAAAATTATTACCAAGTACACTCGGTATGGCACGTTGTTACTGGCAAGTGTACAGGCAGTGGGTGTTTGCATTGCCTTGCAATCTCAGCAAGCGGCGGGTGCGCCACTTGTCTACCTGGGTGGACTCGGTTTTGTTTTAACCGGCGCGGTTACTCTGGTTACCGGCACGATGTTTCTGATGTGGCTGGGTGAGCAGGTGACTGAGCGTGGGATTGGTAACGGTATATCGATATTGATTTTCGCGGGTATTGTATCCGGATTGCCGGCAGCGATCGGCGGTACACTTGAGCTTGCCAGGACTGGCGAGTTGTCATCACTCATCGTATTGATACTGGTCATACTTACTGTTGCCGTAACGGCTTTTGTGATCTTTGTCGAACGCGGCCAAAGAAGAATCACAGTTAACTATGCTAAACGGCAACAAGGGCGTAAGATGTTTGCCGGTCAGCAGAGCCATTTACCCCTGAAGTTGAACATGGCTGGGGTAATTCCTCCGATTTTCGCGTCGAGCATTATATTGTTCCCTGCGACAATGGGTGACTTTGCGTCTAATGCGTCAGGTATGACCTGGCTCCAAAACATCGTGGCAACGCTGCAGCCTGGTCAACCGTTGTATGTGTTGCTGTATGCAGCAGCTATTATATTCTTCTGCTTCTTTTATACATCGCTGGTTTTCAACGCCCGTGAGACAGCAGACAACCTGAAAAAGTCAGGTGCATTCATTCCCGGGATTCGCCCCGGCGAACAGACTGCGCGTTACATTGATGGCGTTCTGACTCGTCTGACACTGGTTGGTGCTATGTACATTACCCTGGTGTGTTTACTTCCGGAATTTCTGATTCTCTGGTGGAACGTACCTTTTTACTTCGGTGGCACATCGCTGCTGATTATTGTCGTTGTGATCATGGATTTCATTGCGCAATCCCAGGCACACATGATGAGCCACCAGTACGACAGTCTGGTGAAGAAAGCCAACCTTAAGGGATCAAAACCCAAAAAGAGTTGATTTCTCCGGTCGGCTTGTGAATTTGCATACCACGCAGTGAACGCTGCGAAATAGAGAGACAGGTGCAACATGAAAGTTAGAGCATCAGTAAAGAAGATTTGCCGCCAATGTAAAGTGATCAAGCGGCATGGAGTGATCCGGGTGATATGTACGGATCCACGACATAAACAGAGACAAGGCTAGAAAGTTATATGGCAAACACGATGAAAGGCAGCGTTTGATATGGCACGTATTGCTGGAATCAATATCCCTGTAAGCAAGCACACCTGGATAGCGTTAACGTCTATCTACGGGGTGGGACGTACAACGGCCTACAAGCTTTGTG
This sequence comes from uncultured Granulosicoccaceae bacterium, assembly GCA_938008205.1. Classification (GTDB taxonomy): domain Bacteria; phylum Pseudomonadota; class Gammaproteobacteria; order Granulosicoccales; family Granulosicoccaceae. The sequence goes on along the minus strand of CALLLY010000105.1, from coordinate 4,043 downwards.
CTGACGCAGGCGTCGATCCAACTATCAAAGTTAAGGATCTTGCAGAGCCTCAGGTAGAAGAGCTGCGCAACCAGGTGAGCAAGCTCACTGTGGAAGGCGACCTTCGCCGTGACGTCAGTATGAATATCAAACGATTGATGGATCTCGGTAGCTACCGCGGCATTCGCCATCGTCGTGGTTTGCCAATGCGTGGGCAGCGAACACAAACAAATGCCAGAACCCGAAAGGGTCCGCGTCGCCCGATAAAGAGATAATCAGATGGGTCAGAAATCTACTAAGAAGAAGCCGAATCGCGTTGTGACTGATGGGATAGCCCACATTCACGCGTCTTTCAACAACACGATCGTTATGATCACCGACCGTCAGGGCAATGCTCTGGCGTGGGCTACAGCTGGCGGGTCCGGCTTTCGTGGCTCAAGAAAGAGCACACCGTTCGCTGCACAGGTTGCAGCGGAGAGAGCTGGTACCACCGCACTTGAGTACGGCATGAAGAATCTTGATGTCAAAGTGAAGGGCCCGGGTCCGGGTCGTGATTCTGCTGTGCGGTCACTGAACGCAGTGGGCTTCAAAATTACTAACATAGTCGACGTTACACCGATACCTCATAACGGTTGTCGTCCACCAAAACGCCGTCGCGTTTAACCGGAGCATATAACTGTGGCGAGATATATAGGTCCCAAGTGTAAGTTAAGCCGTCGTGAAGGTACTGATCTTTACCTTAAGTCGGGTATGCGACCACTGGACTCAAAGTGTAAAGCGGATACCCCACCGGGGCAGGCAGGTGCTAAACGCGCCAGGCTTACTGACTATGCAATCCAGTTGCGTGAAAAGCAGAAACTGCGTCGCATGTATGGTGTGCTGGAGCGTCAGTTCCGTAACTACTATAAAGAAGCCGCCCGTATTAAAGGGTCAACAGGTGAGAACCTGTTGAGCCTGCTGGAAGGCCGTCTGGATAATGTGGTTTATCGCATGGGTTTCGGTTCGACCCGTGCAGAGGCACGTCAGCTGGTGGCACACAAGGCAATTACCGTGGACGGTCAGATTGTCAACATCGCCTCCTACCAGGTTAAACCTAACCAGGTGGTGGCAATTCGCGAAAGAGCGAAAAAGCAGGCGCGCATCACTGACGCTATGCAATTGGCCAAACAGCGCAGTATTCCTGGCTGGATGGACGTAGACGAGAAAAAAATGGAAGGTGTTCTAAAATCCCTACCGGATCGTAGTGATTTGCCGGCTGAGATAAACGAATCACTCGTTGTGGAACTCTACTCCAAGTAAAGAGAACAAGCTCATGGGTGCGATGCAATCAGAATTTTTAAAGCCAAGAATCGTCGATGTATCGGCGGTCAACGACTGCCATGCGAAGGTGACTCTGGAGCCGCTTGAAAGAGGCTTTGGGCACACGCTAGGCAATGCGTTGCGACGTATTCTGCTTTCTTCTATGCCGGGTGCGGCTGTAGTGGAGGCAGAAATCGAAGGCGTCTTGCACGAGTACACCACTATTGAAGGTGTTCAGGAGGATGTTTTAGACATCCTGCTTAACCTGAAAGAAGTCGCGATCATCCTGCACGCGAAGGACGAAGCCAACCTAACGCTTAAGAAGCGTGGGCCAGGCGTTGTCACGGCGGCAGATATCACGGTCGATCACGATGTTGAGATCAAGAATCCGGAAAAGGTGATCTGTAATCTTACCAAGAACGGTGAGATTTCCATTACCATGAAGGCTCGCGCTGGTCGTGGTTATGAACCGGCAACACAGAGAACTGTAGCGGAAGGTGAAAATCGCCCTATCGGTGCACTGCAGTTGGACGCTTCCTTCAGCCCGGTATCGAAGGTCGCTTATAACGTTGAAAGTGCACGTGTAGAACAGCGCACTGACCTTGATAAGCTGATTATCGATCTTGAAACTAACGGCACTATTGACCCTGAAGAGGCGATTCGCAAAGCGGCGACAATTCTTCAGGAGCAGCTGGCGGTGTTTGTTGAGCTGGAAGCCGAAACCGGTGAAGAGAAAGTCGACGAGACTACCTCTGATATCGATCCAATCCTGCTGCGACCGGTTGATGATCTGGAGCTGACAGTACGCTCTGCGAACTGTCTTAAGGCCGAGAACATTTACTACATTGGCGACCTGATTCAGCGAACAGAAGTTGAGCTGCTCAAGACGCCAAATCTCGGTAAGAAATCGCTCACAGAGATTAAAGACGTGCTTGCGCAACAGGCTTTGTCACTGGGTATGCGTCTTGAAAACTGGCCGCCGCCGGAACTCGCGCGACCACGTGAAGGCCTGAAGAAATAGTTTCTGAAGAAATAGTTTCTGTCGAAATAATTCAGTCGAAATAATTTGTGCTGCGCCTGACACTGGGCCAGTACTGCTAAATAAGGGTATGTGAGAGATGCGACACGGCAAGAGTGGCCGAAAGCTAAACAGAAACAGTAGCCACAGAAAAGCGATGTATAAAAATATGGCTACTTCTTTTCTGAATCATGAGGCAATTAAAACAACGTTGCCAAAGGCGAAAGAACTGCGCCGTGTGGTTGAACCACTGATTACCCTAGCGGGTGACGACAGTGTTGCAAATCGCCGGTTGGCCTTTAATCGTCTTCGTGACAAAGAAGCGGTGGGTAAACTGTTTAGTGAGTTAGGACCCCGGTTCAAAGAGCGGCCCGGTGGTTACACCAGAATTCTTAAGTGTGGTTTCCGGCAGGGCGACAAAGCACCGATGGCAATTATCGAGCTTGTTGAAAGAACAGAGCCTGTCTCTGAATAGGCTGCACGGCTGAGATAGCCGGAAAGCAATTAAAGTGGAAAGGCCCTTCGGGGCCTTTTTCTTTTTTAGGATAATCCTTCGGGAAGCGTAAAGGCATTAATCTATTCCGGTAGTGCTTGAGTTAGTGTTTAGCCAATCTACAATGGTGTTGCAGACCCGTTCATCAATCGGCTGTGCACTGAGCTCTCGATAGCGAAAGGTCGAAGGTGGCTCAGAGTCCGTTCGCAGTATGTGGGTAAGGTTATCCAGGATCCGGACGTCGACTGCAGCGTTGATTACTCCAGCAATGGACTGTGCGTCTTCAGGAGGACACTGCAGGTCTTTTGCACAGCCTATGGAGAGCGTCGGGGTTTTACATTGCTGGTGAATCTGTCGTGGATCGATACTTTGGTGATCTCGAAGCCACTTGGCATTGATCTCGTTTTTCTTAATGGTGATTGTGTCGGCCTTTGAGTGGCGAATTTGCCTCATGATGTTTCGCTGTTTTTTAATTTGATCGCCACTGATTCGAAGCATGATGCTGCTGATAAAACCTTTGAGTCCGCCCAGGTTTTTGACCTGATCAACCGTTTGTCTGATCTGGTTTTCTATGACGGTTTCAAGTGGGTCGAGAAAGGGTGCAATCAAAACCTGGCGACTCACAGCCGGATTATCTGCTGACAATGTCGAGCTGATTAACGTGCCTTCACTATGTGCGATGAGCGTGATGTTGCTGTTCGATATCTCCTCGAACTGATTCATCGCACGCAGACAGTCCCGGGCATCACTAACCAAGTCAAAATACCCGGTATGCAAATGTTCTCCATCGCTGTGGCCGCAGCCACGTTTGTCGTAACGAAAACTGGCAATACCACTGGCTGCGAGTTGGTGAGCCATCGCGTTGTATAAATTCAATTGCAAACCAATACCATTGCCGTTTCTGTCCAGCGCGCCGCTGCCTGCGAGGATCAGTGCAACATGATTGATATCGGTTTCTGGCAGGCACAGCGTGCCCTTTAACTGACCAAGGCTGGTGATGACGTGTTTTTCGATTTCTTGTGGCATAAGAGACAGCGGAGCGTAAGTAGTTGCGATTTTTAGCGGATGATCAGAGTGTCACACACCGAATAGGTCGCAACAAACCATATACCGTGGTAAAACGCAGAAAGGCATATTGAACGGAGCACCCATGTCACTTCAATCTGAGCAGGCTCGACTTTTCAAATCTTTGCACCAGGCTGGAGATCCGCTGGTACTGTTTAATATCTGGGATGCCGGCAGTGCCAAAGCCGT
>CALLLY010000104.1 GCA_938008205.1 uncultured Granulosicoccaceae bacterium | reverse complement strand
GGAAACTGTTATGTCAGTTGGATTGCGAGGTTTACATGCAGCGGTTGTGTAGAAAGGACAAGAGCAGTGAAATGAGCGAAAAACCACTGTCAGCACGGCATCTATACCTGAAAATTGTTCAACACGCGCCATCGAGAAATTTCTAGCATCGAAATTGCTGCGGCTATTGGGTTGAAGAATCCGGGCAGCAGTGCATTCCCGGCCAAGAATAACAATACGCAGTATTGTGGGGTTGGTAGAAAAGTATGCGAAACCTGGCGTTTGTCGCAGTGTTTGCGGCGCTTACGTTGTGCTCTGCAGGTCATGCCACGGAGCTTCAGGAGCGGTTTGGTTATGGAATGAACTACGCCTGGAAAAACTATGCAGGCGACTTTGGCGGCATAAAGCAGTGGAACAAACAGGGAGTGTCACAGACACCAGATACCTATCTGGCTGAATTACAGGAAATGGCAGCTCACGGCGTCAAGATCGTGCGTTGGTGGGTGTGGCCTGAGTTCTGGACTGACGCAATCCGGTTTTCAGAAGATGGTACGCCCGAAAGAATTGCGCAACAGGCTATTGATGATGGTTTAACCGCGCTGCAACTGGCTGATCAGGCAGGTGTTCAACTGATGCTTTGTCTGTTTTCGTTCGATGGCTTTCGTCCGTCACGAGAGCAGTATGGAATAGCCATGACCGGTTATCACGATACGGTGATCGATCAATCCAGACGCTCTGCATTAATGACCAATGTTGTCACGCCTTTTGTGCGAGCACTTGGCAACAGTCCGTATGCTGACAGTCTGCATTCATGGGATGTAATAAACGAACCTGAGTGGGCGGTGCACGGCATTAGCAATACTGATGATTCGGAAATCCTGCCCGATACGGAGCTACAGACAGTCACTCATCGACAGATGAAGCACTTTATTGCCGACACCATAGAAGTGCTGCGCGAAGAAACCCCGAAGACACCGATAACGATAACTTCTGCCGCAATCCAGTGGGTGAGATACTGGAGCGAACTGGATACAGATTTTTACCAGACCACTATCTCCAACTGGGCAAATGACAATATGCCGTATACGTTAACCCCGGCTGATTTCGGTATCGATGGCAAACCTGTCGTAATCGGCGGATACCCGGTTGAGGGGTTAAGCAATGCAGATCACACAACATTACTAAACAGCTGGTACAACAATGGATATGCGGGGGCCTTGGGTTGGGATTATCGACTCACCCATTCCCCTGGCGTCAGTAACAGGATGATTTCTGTTAAACGCGCTGAATATATGAGTGAGTATGAAAATTTTGCGCGGTCGGCAATGAATGGTATGGAAGCGATTTCTACTACGGTGGATAATCGGGTGTTGCGTTAAATACCGCTGAATTCAATCACCCCGACAAATTAGTACATCCGGTAAAACTCGGTACACTGTTAGCTGGTCAATACGGGTTATGGAGATGATAAAAAGACTAATTTCAGTGTTACCAGTTTTTTTACTGTGTGTTGTTCTCAGCGCAAATGCAGAGCCGACTGCGTCAGTATTTGCGTCTGCTGTGGTGCAGCTAAACGCCACGGTAAAACCGGAGGCCAGAACAATACCTGCACTTGGGCGCCAGCGCGCAGGTAGCGCAATTGTGATCGATGCCAGCGGTTTGCTGGTTACCGTGGGTTATCTGGTGCTGGAGGCAGAAGAAGTTACCGTTACTTTCGCTGACGGCAGCTCATCGCAGGCGCGAGTGGTCGTCAATGATGAAGCAAGCGGTCTGGCGTTGCTGAGAACAACGCTACCAGAAAGTGTTAAGGCGATACCGCTGGGTGACTCCACGATTGTCGGCATTGATCAGGATGCGGTGGTGATTGCCAATGGCGGGACTGAAAACGCTCATGTTACCCGTGTTGCCAGTATTCGGGAGTTTGCCGGGGGCTGGGAGTATCTGCTGGAGAGGGCGTTCTATACCGCCCCGGCAACTCGATCCTTCAGTGGTGCTGCGCTGATCAACCGCGATGCAGAATTAATTGGTATTGGCAGTTTGTTGCTCAGTGATATTTCTGCAGGCACTTCATCGATGTCGCAAAGTGGCAATATGTTTATCCCTGTTGAACATTTGCGGTCAAATTTTGGAAAGCTACTCACGGGTCAGCAATCGGTTAAAGTGCGGCCATGGCTGGGTATGACGCTTAAAGATGCTTTACCGGATATCGAAATTACTCGCATTGCACCCGATAGTCCTGTCAGTGAGGCGGGGTTAAAACCTGCAGACACATTGATAGCGATCAACAACCAGAGGGTAAATGCTATGGCAGATTTTTACCGTAAACTATGGAGCACAGGGAACGCTGGTACTTCTGTGGAACTACTGATAAGTCGGCGTGGCGAGCTGCAAACTATCACTGCAGTCACTGCAACGCGGGCAAGCTGGTTGCGTTGAGGGTATGCAATGTCGCAGCAGGCCGAATGCCTGCTGCGAACAACACTGATTACTCTCCAATCGCTACACCGCTGCGACGCGGATCGGCAGCTGCAAAGTATCGACCACCATGAATTAATATTGTATGCAGTCCGGAATTTAAACCGCGAATATTCACTTCATGGCCCAATTCTTCGAGTGCTGATTGCAACTCAACCGCCTCAGTGCCTTCTTCAAGGTCAGTTTTGCCATTGCGATTCACAACATGCCCCATGTTCAGGGCATCTTGCGGGTCCATACCCCAATCTAGAATAGCGACGACAGATTGCGTCACGTAGTTGATAATCCTTGAGCCACCCGGCGAGCCGGTTAACAATACCGGGCGATCATTTTTCATCACAATGGTTGGCGACATAGAAGATCGAGGGCGCTTATTGCCTTCGACTCTGTTCGCAACCGGCTTGCCGTCTTTTTCAGGTCTGAACGAAAAGTCAGTAAGTTCGTTGTTTAGAAGAAAACCACCTGCCATGACACGTGATCCAAAGCCGCTTTCAATAGTCGTAGTCATTGAAACCATGTTGCCGTAGCGATCAATAATGGAAAAGTGCGATGTGCCGGCTCGTTCCGGTTGCAAGTCGGGGGATCTCAGTTGTGCTTCTTTCCAGGGCGGTGTTCCGGCTTCGGCTTTGTCCATGGATATTTTCGGGTTGATCAGTTCTGCGCGGCTTCGAAGGTATTCGGCGTTCAACAGACCCTCTGGCATTTCAACAAAATCGGCGTCTGCCATATACATACCGCGATCAGCGTAGGCGAGCTTTGCCGCTTCAATGTATAGATGCCAGGCTTCTGCGGTTGGACCCATGGAGGGCAAATCAAAGTGAGATAGCATGCCGAGCATTTGTCCCATCGTCAGGCCGCCGGAAGTTGGGGGCCCCATGCCGCACACTTCATAGGCTCGATAATCAAAGCAGACCGGCTCGCGTTTAATCACCTGATAGGCGGCCAGATCTTCCAGCGTCATCTGACCCGGGTTGGTGCTGGTTGCGGTGACTGCATCAACAATACTCTGTGCAATGTCACCTTGATAGAAAGGCTCGGATCCTTGTTCGGCCAGAATTTTTAATGTGTCGGCGAAAGGCTGGTTTTTAAGTATTGTCCCTTCGGCCAGTGCAGAGCCGTCGTCATTAAAGAAGTAGTCGCGGGTTGAGTCGAATAACGTGAGTCCGCGTTCCGCTGCCCTTTCTATCGAAGAGGATAGTTTGCCACTGACTTCAAAACCTTGCTCTGCCTGTTCAATTGCAGCGCTGAACAGCTCCGCCCAGGGTTTCAGACCGTGATCTGCATGGGCGGTTTCAAGAAGTTTTAACGTCCCCGGCACGCCGACCGACAACCCCCCCGGCACTGCCTGTGACCACTTCATGGGCTCGCCGTCATCTTTTAGAAAATATTCAGGTGTTGCGCTCGCCGGTGCTTTTTCTCGACCATCATAGGTAAGCAGTTTCTGCTGAGAGTTATCCCAGAACAGCATAAAAGCCCCGCCACCAATGCCGGACGATTCAGGTTCTACCAGATTCAGCATGAGTTGTACGGCAACGGCGGCATCCATGGCGGTGCCCCCGGCGTCGAGAATATCAACGCCTGCCTGTGACGCCAGAGGATGGGCACTGGCAACCATATGGTAGGTTCCGGTGACTGAATTTGGAAAACGCGATTGCGTGTCGGCGTTTACCGTACCGACTAAAAAAGTACCTAGTAACGCCGACACTGTCAGCGTATGCGATAAACCAGGTTTGCCCGGGGTTGTTGGTCTCATTCCTCTCTCCATAACGTTTGAAGCGGCGACAGGTGCGGTGGCTGGTAATCAGCACACGAACAATCTGCGCTGCAATAGATGGCGACTTCCATGCTACACCGATGCCGTGAGTTTTCAATTGCTGTGTTTTGGATGGCTTGGAGTCTGCGCGGTAGAAGTCTGCGTAGCGAGAACGTGCCATGGCGAGGGCGTTTTTACGATCATTTAAGGCGCATAGTTATTCTAACGCCACGAAAATGATCGATAAAAACGCACTGTCAGGGTGCGTTCGCCGTAGCAGAGGTTCTGCCGCGCAGACTCCTGGTGT
>CALLLY010000103.1 GCA_938008205.1 uncultured Granulosicoccaceae bacterium | reverse complement strand
GGGAAGTATCGGCGTAATATGTAAGTGATTTATTAAGAGCAAAAACTATGAAAGTGATGATCATCACCGGCGCCAGTCGAGGTATAGGTGCGGCAACAGCAATAGCAGCTGCAAAAAGTGGTTATGCCGTGTGTGTGAATTATCATTCGGATGAAGCGGCGGCTAACGAGGTGGTTGCACAAGTACAGCAGCTGGGAGGTACCGCCGTCGCTGTTATGGCCGATGTTTCAAAAGAAGCAGACGTCGTACGTCTTTTCAGTGAATCTGAAAATACGCTTGGCAAACTGTCTGTGCTTGTGAACAACGCCGGGGTGCTGGAAACCGGTAGCATCGAAACCATTAATGAAAATCGGCTGCGGCGGGTGTTTGAGCTTAACGTATTCGGTGCTTTCTACTGTGCCAAAGAAGCAGTGAAGCGACTATCCACGAAACACGGAGGTTCAGGGGGTTCGATCATTAACATTTCCTCTGTTGCAGCAAAACTCGGATCGCCCGGTGAATACGTCGACTACGCTGCGAGCAAGGGGGCAATAGACACTATGACTGTCGGCCTTGCGAAAGAGGTTGCCGAACAGGGCATCAGAGTGAATGCAGTCCGGCCAGGGGTCATCTACACCGAAATTCACGCCAGTGGCGGAGAGCCGGAACGAGTCGACCGGGTCAAGAGTTCAGTGCCCATGAAACGAGGTGGCGAGCCGGCAGAAATCGCAGACGCAGTAGTGTGGCTTGCATCCGAACAGGCCTCATACTGTACGGGGTCTTTTATTGATGTGAGCGGTGGACGGTAGGGCTCCATTGTCAAGCTGTAGTTCAATATTACGAATATTTGTAGCCGATCGATTTGTGTGGCCGACGCGAGATTGAAAATCTTCAGCGGCGGGCACTTTACCTTCGATTTCCTGTCTCATTAAATTGTGCTGTCAAACTGAACCGTTTTATTTTTGGAGTCGTAACAACTTAAAACGCGAAGAACAACCGTTGTATGTATGCAAGCTGTTTACTGTATCCGGATTTATGCTTAATTTGTAGAACTTGAAAGGGTCAGAGAAAAATGTTGGTTGATGAGTCAATAGATCATCCATCTATAAGCGTTAAGCTCAATGTAGTAAACGTCAAGATGAGTCGTCAAATCGGTCAGGCGGTGCAAAAACTTGCTAACCTGCGCCTGCCGGAATGGCGGATTCTTGCGCTGTTGGCTGAGGCCGGGAGCCTCAGTCAGGCGGATATTCGCAATCAGATTGGTATGGATAAAGGCCAGATCAGCCGTACCGTCAAAAATATGCTCGCCAATGAACTGGTCGTGAATGAGTCCGGGTCGGCCAAGACCCGCAACGTTCGACTCAGCCTCACCGAGAAAGGGGTTGGTGTTCACGAGCAGGTTGGAGTAATGATGGAAAAGCGCAATGCTGAGTTGCTCGGGGCATTGTCGCCAGAGCAAAAAGTGTCGCTTTTTGAAGGACTTGAACGAATCGAACAAGCCGTAGATCGCTGGTCTATGTGAGCTTGCCAAAGTGTGCACGGCGATCGCCGTGCGTCACAATGCTTTTCCACTTTGTAGAACCATCGCACGGACTTTATTGCCTCGTCATGTCATAGTTTGGCGTTGGCAGACGTGGGTTTCTAACCGTTGACAATGCTCTGCCGTCCTTCTGGTTACTAGTTCACTTGGTGGTATGGCAGCAGCACGAACAGAACGCTCCGGGCGCAAACGCAATGCTGCGCTCAAAGATCGTCAGCTCATTTATCGCGCTTGTACCGAAGACTTTGCACGGAGTCTACAACTCGACAGTGCCGCCGACCTTTCCGGCAAATCCGATTTTAATCTTCTTCCCGAACCAATCGCCCGGGTCTACCAGGCCATCGAGCAGCAGGTACTCGAAACCGGGCTGCCCGACGTTTCCAGCGGCAGACTTTCGCAGGCCCAAAGCGAAGAGATGGTGGTTGTGCGCAGCCCCGTGGTGTCCGACGCGGGTAATGTCACCGGCATTGAAGTCAACGTTCTCAACCTGAGTGAGCTCAGGTCCGATTACGCGGAAATGCTCGCTCGGGACCTTGATCACCGCAAATTCTTGAACAGGTTTCCGTTTGGCGTTCGCATACATCGAGATGGTGAGACGGTGTTCCAGAACCGCCGATGGAGTGACCTGACCGACCCTTATCGGACACAGACTGAAGAATGGTTTCTGGCGGATCGTGAAGAGGGAGTCAGCGACGATAACGCAATCTATTTCCAGCGTTGCGAGTTGCACTGGCAGGGTGAAGATCTGCAGGCGGTGTTCTGTTTTCCGCGTCGTCAGGGCAGCGATGCGTTTATAGAAAAAAGAAAGGGTGCCCGACGTGATAAACCGCTTGAGCCCAGCGCTGTTTCGGCAATAGCAGGCCAACCCGATACCGAAGTTGAAAGTACAATATTCCGAGCGCTGAAATTTCCGGTCATAGTGTGTGATAACTGGATCCCGGTTTACTTTAATGATGCGGCCAGGCCGGTCCTCGAAGCGGAAACAGACTCCGAAGAATCTTCAGCTGTGCGCACTGGTTCTGTTGAGAGCTGGTTTAGCGATCTGGAAAAAGCCGACATTGAAATCATGATGCGCCAGCGAGAGCTGGTAGAGATTCCGTTGTTGTCTTCGGTGAATTTGTCTGGTCGTGAGTATGCGATGAGTGTCAGCCCTGCCAGTTGGTCCGGGCGGAGTGCTCTGTTAATTACTCTGCAACATCATTCGCAACAACAACAACGACTTGAGCGCGTGACAACCCGACTGGCGAAGTACGCCGACTTTGCCGCTGCCGCTGGTGATTTTCACTGGGAAATGGATAGGGATCAGCGGATGACGCATCTATCGGTCGATCTTGAACCGATGCTCGGCGTCACTAACTCACAGGTGTTGGGAGTGCCACTCAATACCATCATCGAGCGCTATGTAGACTCGGAAGACATGGCGCAGTGGAGTGTGTTGTCGGTGGATATGCGTAACCAACAGCCATTCCGTGATCGTGAGTTTATGTGGCAACACCGATCGGGTTTAAAAAGAGTTGTGCGCCTTTCCGGTGTACCGGTGTTTGATCGTGACAAACAGTTTCTCGGTTACCGTGGTATTGGCAGTGACTTTACCGATGAATACAACATGGCGAGCGCCATGGCGTTTCACGCCAGTCACGACTCCTTAACCGGTCTGGTCAATCGTCGTGAGTTTGAAAAACGCTGCGATGATGCGATCACCTCAGCGCGTGACAGGCAGGTCACTCATGCGCTGTGCTTTATGGATCTCGATAACTTCAAAGTGGTTAACGATACCTGTGGTCATCTGGCAGGGGATGAATTACTGCGCCAGCTATCTGCTATGTTTTCAGGACTGGTGCGAAAAAGTGATGTACTGGCAAGATTGGGTGGCGATGAATTTGCGGTACTGGTTTACGATGTTGGGGTTAACGAAGTACTTAGGCTTGCCAATCAGCTGCGCTCCGAAGTCGAGAGTTTTCAGTTTCTGTGGGAAGACAACCGTTTCAGCATCGGTGCAAGTATCGGCGTTGTGATCATTGATGATCGGTGGGAAGACCGGCCAGCACTTTTTGGTGCTGCCGATGCAGCTTGCTACGAGGCAAAAAACCTTGGGCGCAATCGCGTATCGGTTTACAACGAAGCCAGGCTCGATTCTGAATCCAGTAACCTCGGGCCTGCATGGATAGAACGCATCACCAGTGCCATCGATGAAAAACGCGTGCGGCTGTGCATGCAGAAGATCCTTGCTCTTGATGAATTCAACCAGCCGGTAACGCGTGTTGAGCTACTGGTTCGGATACTGGAGCAGAGCCAGCCGATTACCCCCGGGGTCTTTATGCCTGCGGCAGATCGTTACGGACTGACAGCACAGCTGGATAAAGCAGTGGTAGAGCGTGCAATTGACTGGCTTGAAGGTCAGCCGCATGTTACCGATTCAATGCAAATGTGCTCAATCAATTTGCACAGCCGGACATTTGCCGACGAAGAATTCACCGGCTTTCTTATTAAAGCGCTTCGGTCCGCAAAATTCGATGTTTCTATCTTGTGTTTCGAGATCACCGAGACTGCTGCCATTGCCAACTTGTCCGGTGCAACACAGTTTATGAAACGTGTCGGAGAGACTGGCTGTAAGTTTGCGTTAGACGACTTCGGTAGTGGACTGACTTCGTTCTCGTACCTGAAAAATCTGCCCGTCAGTTATTTAAAAATTGATGGTAAATACGTGCGCAATATTCTTCAGGAGCCTGTCGATTACGCGATGGTGAAAGCGATCAACGAGATCGGTCAGTCACTGGGCAAGCAGACCATTGCGGAGTATGTTGAAAGTGACGAGGTGCTTGAGAAACTGCGTGAGCTGGGAGTGAACTATGCGCAGGGTTATCATATCGGAAAACCCGAGTTAATCGATTTCTGAGTGGGCCGCTTGATAAATAGGGTGATTAACTTTTCACAGCTACAGCCGTCAGTGCAAGGCGGAAAAGCGCAGGCATATAGGTAATACGTCGAGTTTTTCCAACGCAGCAATGGCGGCTGTAGCGAAGACAAAGTGTTACCTTATTTGTCAAGCGGCCCACTATTTGTCACGGGTGATACTGGAGATTCCTCCCCGGCGCTGAGACGTTGAGCCTCCCGTGTGCGGAGTGTGTCGCAAAGTCTATGTCTATGTTAATAGACTTTCAGCAAGTCCGAAACGTTCGCGAGTTGAAATACCGCGGTTAGATACGCTCACGCGTCAGGTTTCCTGATCCCCCGGAATGGCGAAGCCCAGGCGGCAGGGAAGGGTGATTGCCTGTCTCTTGTTACCTCTCAAGACAAGCAACCACCTAAATCGCTATCTCAACAGGTATGCCCAAACCTACCGCGCATCAAGAAGCGGCAGCCGGCTTCTTGCCGCGGCGCCACCGGTGAAACTTCTCCAGCAGACTGAGTATCTTTTGTGGTGCGTGCGCCTTTTGCCAGTTGCCGGCGGCCATTTTGTTGGCCTCGGTCATGGTCGGGTAGATATGTATGGTGCCGAGTATTTTCTTTAAGCCAAGCTTGTGCTTCATAGCCATCACATACTCTGCAATCAGATCTCCGGCATGTGCGCCGACAATAGTAACGCCCAGAATCTTGTCTTTACCC
>CALLLY010000102.1 GCA_938008205.1 uncultured Granulosicoccaceae bacterium | reverse complement strand
ATCAAACGCACTTTAATCAACCGCCCCTTCGGGAGCTCGTCATTTGGCCTTCCACTGCGTTGAAGCTCTTGAAAAGGTAACCAACATTGCCTGCGAGCTTCGCCTTGTTGAAGACCAATTGACAAACTCTCATTCGCAGCGGTTGACGGTTGCACTACACTAGTTGATTGCACGGCACACACGGCACACCTACTTAGTGCGACCCGCTGCAAGAAAGATAATGTGTTTCGATGGCTGTGTTAAATGCCTGCGGTTGTTCTGCATTAATTGCATGGCCGCCTTGCAGCTCGACTACCTCAAGTGATGCCAGTTTACTGAGTGCAAACTCTACCGTAGGCTGAAAGCTCTTTTCCCACACCCCGTTTATTAAAAGCGTCGGTACTGTAAGGGCTGAAAACTCTTCACGCACTGACAAATGCGCCCGGGTTTGTTGTAAACAACGAACCATGGCATCCGGTTGTAACTTCCCGGCATCTTCCAGCAATGCTTCCATCACCTGCTGCGGTAGCCTTTTGGCTTTCACCGGGTGAATGGGCAGTTCTGTCAACGGACGGCCGCTCAGCAACACCTCGCTGATCTCTTTGGCGCGTTCTGTTTTATTGGCACCGTCAGGCGTTTCCAGCGCCGAGTTGGAATTACAAAAGGCCTGACCGTAAATTGCATCCGGTGCTTCCAGTGCATAACGTAAGGTAAGCCCTGCCCCGAAACTCTGGCCAACGATGTACCAGCGGTTTGCACCGATTTCATTGCGTATGTTTTCGAATTGTTCGACATAGGCAAGCGGGTGCATTGCGGCAGCGCTTTCCGGCATAGGAGATCGGCCATGCCCCCATAACTCTACTGTTACCGGTGTGCAGAATTCTTTAAGTCCCTCCAGGTTGGCCAGCCATTGTGCGCGACTGGACAAAAAGCCGTGTAACAGCAGGATGGGTGCTCCGGCACCGTCATGTACATCAAAATGTAAACGTGGGCTCAATCGATCACCATTAGTATCAGTTTAAGCAGGAAGTTGATTCGAGCGGCTCTCGATTAAGTAACCACACCGCCATTAACCTGTAACAACTGACCGTTAATAAAGCCCCCCTCTTCACTGACCAGCAATGCAACCGCAGAGGCAATATCCTGCGGTTTGCCAAGCCTGCCACTCGGATTATCCTGCAGCAGGGATTGCATATGATCGACGTGTTTCGGGTTTTCAGTTTCACCGATTATGGTACCCGGTGAAATAATATTGGTTGTGATTCCCTTTCTGCCGTATTCCTTTGCCAGTGACTTTGTCAGTCCCCAGCAGGCATGTTTTGATACGCTAACTGCGGACTTTCCTTCATAACCCTGCTGAGCATTCATACCGGTGAACTGGATAATCCGCCCCCAGCCCTTATCGATCATTCCCGGTAAACATGCACGTGCCAGCCAGTACGAAGATTTAAAATTGATATTATAAATTCGATCCCACTGTGCCTCATCACTGGCTAAAAAGTCGATATTCGGCCGCACAGCGGCGTTGTTAATCAACACATCGATACAACCGAAATGGTCGATACCGGTTTGTGCGATCGCCTGTGCGTGTTCACGCTCACCAATATCCCCCATCGCAATGACTGATTCACCACCGGCTGCGGCGATTTCATCGGCAACGTTCTGGCAGGCCTGCCGGTCGGTAGAACCGTTTAATACGATGCCATAGCCGCGCGTGGCGAGTTCCAGCGCCATGGCCCTGCCGATGTTTCGTCCAGAACCTGTGATTAGGGCGCATTTTTTATCAGACATATTTTCCTTCCAATCGAGTAGCCACTGAGTGTACCTTCAGCACAGTTTACTTTTCCACGGGCTTTTTGTTCGGACACTGTGGTTACTGCCGCCAAGCCACCTGGTGACTACAGCTATCGCGGTATACTTCGGTTTATGGTAACTGAAATCAATTTATAACCCCTCACCGGATAAGTAATATTCGCGATCAAACTGCTGATAAAACCAAAAAGCATCATCCGCTGGCCGGTATTGCCTGGCTGCTTAGTGGTTTTGTATTGTTGGTGCTGAGTGATGCCACTGCCAAATGGCTGGTTGAAACTCACACCGTGATGCAGGTGGTTTGTCTGCGCGCATCGATCATGGTGTGCTGCCTGGGCGGATTTTTAGCGCTGAGCGGCCGGCACGAAGTGTTGCGACCGGGTGATCTGAAAATGCAGTTAACCCGGGGTTCATTTGCCTGCTGTTCGCAGTATCTGTTTATTTTCGGTCTTAGCTATGTGCAACTGGCCGAGGCTGCTGCTGCAGGCTATCTTGGTCCGATAATTATGACGGCGCTGGCACCGGTGATTCTGGGGGAGCGCGTCGGTATCCATCGCTGGACCGCAGTGCTGTTGGGCTTTGCCGGTATGCTTATTATGCTGCGCCCGTCCACAGATAGTATTGCATGGGCCATGTTGCTACCGGCCAGTGCTGCTGTATTCGGTGCGCTGCGTGATCTGGTTACCCGCAAAATGAGAGGCACCGGGCACCCGGTAACGGTGTTGTTGTACAGCAATATGATTATCGCAGCGGTGGGATTACCGTTTTTATTCGTCAGCAGGGAACCTTTCAGTTTGCCGCAGATCGGGTTGCTGGTGCTTTCATCTGCGCTGATCGGTGCCGCACATCTGATGCACATTCAGGCATTCCGGCTTGAAGAGGCATCAGTGCTGGCGCCGTTTCGCTATTCGGGCATTATCTGGGGTGTATTGTTCGGGTTTTTGATTTGGGGTGAGCTGCCGGATAGGTGGGTGGTCGCGGGTGCCGCCGTGGTGATTGCCAGCGGGTTATATATTTACTGGCGGGAACAACGGACTGCAAAGTTAACAGTTGATTGAATGATCATTTGTCGTAATAGCAGACAAGAAATAATAACTGCTTCGTAGTGTGCGGCAGTCTAGATTGCAGCAAGCACAGCGGCGGCCTGTGCCAGTGTATTGCGGGCACCGGGAAGTAGCCGCCCACGATTAATAAAGCCATGTGTTACACCGGCCTCAATCCAGCTGGTTACTTCAACGCCGGCTTCACGCAGGCGTTGCGCCAGGGATTCGTTTTCACTGCGCAGCACATCGATTTCTGCCGCGGCGACTACCGTGTGCGGCAAGCCTTTCAGGTCTGCATACAGTGGCAGGACCAGTGGATCAGACTGACGAAGATGCTGTGGATCATATTTTTTTAAGATCATCTCCATGCGCGCGCGTGTCATACCCGGGCCTTGCGGATACTCTGTGTAACTCTGCACATCCATGTCATCGTCAAAGACACCATAGAACAACAGCAATGCTTCAAAAGTAGGTAACGGAAGACTTAATGCAGTTGCCAGCGCCAGATTGGCTCCGGCAGACGCGCCACCAATGGACAAACGCCGGAGATCTAACTGATCTGTGAGTTCGTTGGGCGCGTTATTGGTTTGCAACCAGCGCACGGCGGCTACACAGTCTGACAAGGATGCGGGGTACGGGTGTTCCGGTGCGAAGCGGTAACTGATACTGACAACATGTCGGCCGGATTGCGCGGCCAGTGTGGTTGCTGCGGGCTCGTTTAATTCGATACTGCCGCCTATCCAGCCACCACCGTGTATGTAGATCAGTACCGGGCGTTTGTCAGCAGTGGCACGGTACAGTCGCAAGCGTTGCTGTTGATTAGCCGCTCCGGGGAAGTAGAAGTCGTCAATCGTGTGCATGTCGGCGGCGCCGTGCATCCAGAACTGCTCCGCCTCCGCCTGAGGGTGCTTTGCAAGCCGGGCCTCTTCGTCGAGAACCGCTTGCATACCGCTGGCGAGTTTTAATTCGGCAGGCACTGTATTCTCCTTCACGGTTACCGGGAACTGCAGGAACACGCTGTCACTTCAGATGATAGAGACAGACCGTTTTGAAATCGATGATGCTTACGGGTAAGTCACTGTGACAAACTGCACCGCAAAGCATATCCCCATGTTAAAGCAGACCGGGTATTGTATCGTAGCTGTAGTACGATTATTTTTTCCCTGAATGCCGGACAACAAAACATTGAACCGACACCCGACCGACACTGAATCGATCACCCTGGCTGAGCACCGTTATTTTTATGTGGGTGCTGAATATACCGAGGTCAATGGCAAAACGTTGACTCAGGACGGGATGTATGTTGAAAAGTATGTGCCTTCGATGCAAACCTGTAGTACACCGGTGGTGATGTTTCATGGTGCCGGACAAACCGGTACCAATTACATAGGCACACCCGATGGGCGCCGGGGTTGGGTACACGATTTTCTTCGGGCGGGTTACTGTGTTTATATTGTTGATCAGCCGGAACGCGGTCGTTCGGGTCATGCGCTGAATGGTCGCGAGCTGATGCAGTACGATGTGCGGCATATTGAAAACCACTTCACGGCACCAGGTAAAAACAACCTGTGGCCACAGGCAAAAAATCACACGCAATGGCCCGGCTCCGGACAAATGGGAGATGCAGTGTTTGATCAGTTCTTTGCCTCGCAGGTAGAGTTTCTGGCAGACCGTACTGATAGTGAACATCTGAACCAACAGGCCGGTGTTAAATTGTTGAATGAAATCGGACCTGCCATTCTGCTTACCCACTCCCAGTCCGGACCGATGGGTTGGCTCATTGCCGATGCGCTGCCCTCTCACGTCAGGGCCATAATAGCGCTGGAGCCAAACGGCCCTCCGTTCTTTGACGTACAGTACAAGGGCAAACAACCGTGGTATGAACATAAGCATCACGAATTGGCACGTCCTTACGGCATAACACGAGCACCTTTGACTTTTGAACCTCCGTTGGCAGAAAACGAGTCGCTGGTATTCGAGCCACAGCAGGCAATCGATTCGGATTTGGTTGATGGTTTTCTGCAGGCAGAACCGGCCCACCAGCTGCCGAATTTGCAGGGTATGCCCATTATGATCATGGTTGCCGAGGCGTCTTATCATGCGCCTTATGATCATTTGACCAGTGCGTTTTTAACACAGGCTGGAGTTGATCATGATCTGGTTAATCTGGCGCGGGAAGGGCTAGCGGGTAATGGTCATATGGTGATGCTTGAGAAAAACAATCATCAAGTGGCGGATTTTATGATTGAGTGGTTGGGTGTGAAACT
>CALLLY010000101.1 GCA_938008205.1 uncultured Granulosicoccaceae bacterium | reverse complement strand
GTCTCTGCCACTCTGGCACTGGCTGAACTTGACGATACGCACCTGCAGTCAGCCCAGGTGGTGATCACCGGTAACTTTGCAGCCGGTCAGGACTGGCTGCAGTTCACCGATCAAAACGGCATCAGTGGCGTGTATAACGCGCTGTCAGGGGTCCTGGTATTAACCGGTAACGCCACCGTTGGCGATTATGAAAACGCGCTTCGTTCTGTGTCGTACTTTAATACCAGTGACAAACCATCAGATCTGACCCGTACCATTGAGTTTGTGGTTCATGACGGGGATGCCGCAAGTAACATTGCTGCACGCGATGTGGCCTTTAGCGCAATTAACGACAACCCGGTACTGCTGGCACTGGAAAGTGATTCGGTGATCTACACCGAGAATCAACTGCCGCTTGCCGTGACACAAGCGTTAACCGTTACTGACATTGATAACACCACGCTTGAACAGGCCAGCGTCTCACTGACCAACAACTACGCCGCCGATCAGGACACCCTGGCCTTCACCCCTACCGCCAATATTACCGGTGTGTTTGATCCGCTGAGCGGCGTGCTGTCGTTATCCGGTACTGCCACTCTTGCAGAATACCAGCAAGCGCTGCGTTCAGTGAATTATCACAACAGCAGTGATCATCCCTCCACCCTGCCCAGAACGCTTGAGTTCAGCATTAGCGATGCTGATTCAGACAGTGCCATTGTCAGCAGAATACTCGCCGTACAACGCGTCAACGATGCACCAACCGGCAGCGATACGGTGATCAGCTTCCTGGAAGATACCAACTACCTGCTGACCCTTGCCGACTTCGGCTTCAGTGATGTGCTGGACGGGGATGAGTTTGCTGGCATCGTGATCGATAAGCTGCCCGCACTGGGTACGTTATCGTTAAACAGTACCGGGGTGATTGTCGGTCAGTATGTATTGATCAGTGATATTGCCGCCGGCAACCTGATCTTTACCCCGGAACCCGATGCCATGGGCACCGGCTATGATGGCTTTGAGTTCCGTGTGGTCGATGATGGCGACACCAATCTTAATGGGGTCAATACCGCGCTCACCGCCAATCAAATCAGTTTTGATGTGATCAACATTAATGATCCGCCAGCCGGTAGTGACAAAACCGTCTCGGTACAGGAAGACACCACCTATGTCTTCTCCCCGGCTGACTTCGGCTTCAGTGATGTGCTTGATGGTGATCAGTTCCGTGCCATCACGATCGGGGCATTGCCCGAGGCCGGTGTACTGGCACTGGACGGCACACCGGTCGCCTCTGGAACCATTATCACTGTGAATTCGATTAATGCCGGACTGCTACGGTTTACACCACCATTAAACCTGACTGGCACGGGTTATAACGGCTTTTCATTCCAGGTACACGACAATGGCGGTATCGATAACGGCGGTATCTTTATTGATCCGACAGAAAACTACATTAACTTCGATGTCCCGGGAGTGAATGATCCACCACTACTGATCAAAGAGGTCACCAGCGTCGATGAAGGCAGTGACAACATACTCACCACCGAGGTGCTCTCTGCCACTGACGCCGATGATCTGCTGCCTGAAGAACTCACCTTTGCCATCAACAGTCTGCCGGTCAACGGCACACTCACGCTCGACGGTGTACCGGTCACCACCGCCACCACCTTTACCCTGAGCCACTTGCAGCAGGACCTGCTGCGCTATAAGCACGATGGCTCTGAAACCTCGGTAGACTTCTTCGATATTCAGGTGTCCGATGGCGGTGAAGATGGCGCACTGCCTGCCAGCGGACGCTTTGCCCTGCTAATCAATGAAGTCATCGACCCGGCACCGGTAATCGAAGATGAATCGGTGATACTTGAGTTTGGTGAAGCGTTCGACTCACTGGAGGGTGACTTACTCGACTCCGGTGAAAACGTACTGGGCGCAGACTCGCTGGAAGACAATCCAAACCTGATTGTCACCATCGAAACACCTCCTTCACGTGGCACGCTCACCATTGCTCCGGATGGTGCTTTCAGTTATCAGCACGATGGCAGTGCGGTACTGCAGGATAGTTTTCAGTATCGCATTACCAATGAAGATGGCATCTACGCTATTGCTACCGTCGAAGTCATTGTCGAGCCTCCACTGGCCAATGCGTTTGAGCGCCCGACAACCGTGGAACCGGTGATTGAACAGCAACCAGAGAAACCGCAGGAAGAAACAGAACAAAGTGAAGAGCCAATGGAAGCCGAAGAAGATGCCGGGGAGACTCAAACCGACTTCGATCCTGCTCTGGGGTCTGAGCCCGCATTTGCAGCTGCCAGAGCCGGATTCTCTCGAGCTACCGAGGTAACGACACTGGGTGATGTCGATTTTGACACAAAGGGCAGCCGTGCTATCGAGGCTATCCTGGCGGATCTTGGTGTTCGTCAGCACAACGACGTACATTTTTCGAGTTTGGAAAACGCCGAGATTAGGATCAGCACTGTCGGCATTGAAATACTCACCGAGGTCAAAACTGTCAGACCACACGATGTGGTTACCAACCGTCAGTTTGTCGATGGCTTGAAACGACTCGATCAGGATCTGCAGGACTCGGAAGATTCAAACAGTAAACGCTACCGATTAGCGAATGATGCAACACTCGGGGCTTCACTCAGCGCCACTGCCGGCATCCTGGCCTGGGCGCTTCGAGGCGGCGCTTTATTTGCCAGTGCGATGGCCTCCACACCGTTGTGGAGCAGTATCGATCCGGTACGGGTTCTGGGCAGCAAACGCGACGACAGCGCTCTGAAAGAAGACAACGAGGTAGAGCAATACTTCTCCGACAAGTAGCGCCATACACACACCCGACCTAACGGGTGTAATCTGCCTTCGGGTTCGGTGCTGTGGTATAGTTGCCCGATTTTACGCCGCTGATTTCGGATGCCGCAGAACACCCTATTTTCACTGCCGGAAGCGTCGGTCTCCCAATGGGGCCGTTTGTACGGAAGCGCCGATGCGCTGGCAATTGCAGAGCTTGCCGCGACCAACCGCAAGCTGATTCTGGTAATTACTGCCTCGATGGCAGATGCCTATCATCTGGAGGACGCGCTGCGCTTTTACAGTTCGTCGTCGTTGCCTATTTATAACTTTCCCGATTGGGAAACGCTGCCTTACGATCTGTTTTCCCCGAACCAGGAACTGGTTTCACAGCGGTTGAAAACGCTCTACCAGCTGCCAGAACTGAAAGAAGGCATTCTGGTACTGCCGGTATCCACATTACTGCAGCGGCTGTGCCCGCCGTCATACATTCACGAACAATCTCTGGTACTGAAGACCGGCCAGGAACTCCCCATTGACACACTGCGCCAGCAGCTCAGCAATGCCGGCTATCGAAATGTTAGTGAAGTTCATGAACACGGAGAATATGCGGTGCGTGGATCGCTGCTTGATCTGTTCCCAATGGCGAGTGAGCGCCCCTTTCGTATCGACTACTTTGACGATCAGATTGAAACTATTTATCGATTTGATCCGGCAGACCAGATTGCCCGCCAGGAAGACAAAATAGAGTCCGTTGATATGCTGCCGGCTCGTGAGTTTCCGATGGACGAAGCCGCCACCACTCGTTTCAGGCAACGATTCCGCGAACAGTTCGATGCCAGCCGCAGCAGCCCGATCTATCGTGATGTCAGCAACTCGGTGGTGCCATCCGGTATTGAGTATTACATGCCGCTTTTTCTCTCGGAAATGGCCACCATTTTTGACTATCTGGCAGATGACAGCATTGTTGTGCAGGTGGGAAACTGCCAGGCCGCGATGGAAGAATTCACCGAGCAAACACAGGAGCGCTACGAACAACGCCGCTATGATATCGAACGGCCGGTACTGCCACCCGACCGGCTTTTTATCGATGCCACAGAAGTTACCGAGCAACTTAAACAAAGGCGTCGTATTCATTTATCAAACGCCGAGCTTCCGGAAGGCAAAGGCAGACACAACTTTGCAACCAAAGCACCGGGCAAATATCCGATAACCGCACGCCTTGAACAGCCACTTGGTCTGCTGAAAGAGTTTCTGCAACAGTTTGAAGGGCGCGTACTTTTTTGTGCAGAATCTGCCGGACGTCGTGAAGCGTTTATGGAAATGCTGATCGCCAATCAGATACCAGTGGTCAGTATCGACTCCTTTAGCGATTTTACTAACAGTGACCGGCCTTTCTGTATTTGCGAAGCGCCGGTAGACAGCGGCCTAATAGCGCTGGACGCCAGTGTCGCAGTAATTTGCGAATCGCAACTGACCGGTAATCAAATCAGTCGCAACAGACGCACTAAGCGATTCACTCCGGATAGTGATGCAGTCATTGCCAACCTGGCTGACCTGTCTATTGGCGCACCTGTGGTACACATTGATAATGGCGTTGGCCGGTACCAGGGGCTGGTCACGCTTGATGTTGGTGGTACCAACACTGAATATCTGTTAATTCAGTATGCGAAAGAAGACAAACTCTACGTGCCGGTGGCATCACTGCATTTGATCAGTCGCTATACCGGTGCGTCGGAAGAGTCTGCGCCACTGCATAGACTGGGCGGTGAACAATGGCAGAAGGTTAAGCGCAAGGCGGCTCAAAAAGCCCATGATGTTGCTGCAGAGCTGCTGGAAATACATGCCCGACGTGCAGCTAAACAAGGCTATGCCTACACGCAGGAAACCAACAACTATCCGGTATTCGCAGAGACGTTTCCGTTTGAAGAAACACCGGATCAGGCACGCGCTATTGGTGAAGTGCTCGCCGACATGCGATCAGAACAACCGATGGATCGTGTGGTCTGTGGCGACGTGGGCTTTGGTAAAACCGAAGTTGCGATGCGTGCGGCGTTTATTGCTGTAGACGGTGGCAAACAAGTGGTCATTCTGGTGCCCACTACCCTGTTGGCACATCAGCACCATCAGAACTTTCTTGATCGTTTTGCCGAATGGCCGGTGCAAATAGAATGTTTGTCGCGGTTTCGCAGTAACAAAGAGCAAGAGCAGGTGCTTAAGTCACTGGAGTCCGGTGGTGTCGATATCGTTATCGGTACCCACAAGCTTTTACAGAAGAATGTCAAGTTTAATAATCTGGGGCTGGTGATCATTGATGAAGAGCACCGCTTCGGTGTTCGCCACAAAGAACATATGAAGTCTCTTAGAGCCGAGGTTGATATTCTCACGCTGACCGCCACGCCGATTCCGCGTACGCTTAACATGGGATTGTCCGGTTTAAGAGATCTGTCCATTATTGCAACGCCACCACCCAATCGGCATGCGATTAAAACGTTTGTTGGAGAATGGTCGGACACGCAGATCAAAGAAGCCTGCCAACGGGAACTGGGGCGCGGCGGTCAGCTCTACTTTTTACACAATGAGGTCAGCACCATTGAACGAGTTGCCCGTGACCTTGAAGAAATAGTCCCGCAGGCATCCATTCAAATTGCCCACGGACAAATGCGGGAGCGTCAGCTTGAATCGGTCATGCTCGACTTCTATCACCAGCGATTTAACATCTTACTGTGCACCACCATTGTAGAAAGTGGTATCGACGTACCTACCGCCAACACCATCATCATAAATCGTGCAGATAAACTGGGGCTTGCGCAACTGCACCAGTTACGTGGCCGGGTGGGCCGTTCGCATCACCGGGCTTACGCCTACCTGATCGCTCCTCCCGAAAAGTCTATGACAAAAGATGCAGCAAAAAGATTATCGGCGCTGGAGTCACACGAAGACCTTGGTGTCGGCTTTACGCTTGCCACACATGATCTGGAGATTCGAGGTGCCGGTGAACTGTTGGGTGATGAACAAAGCGGACAAATCCAGGAAATCGGATTTTCGCTATACACTCAGTTACTGGAACGCGCCGTAGAGGCGCTCAAGTCAGGAAAAATACCCGATATCGATCAGCCGCTGGCCAAGTCTACTGAAGTTGAACTTGGAGCACCGGCACTGCTACCCGGGGATTATGTTGCCGATGTTCATACCCGACTGATCTTATACAAAAGAATTTCCAATGCCGCGAATGACGATGCCTTAAAGGAATTAAAGGTAGAGTTTATCAATCGATTCGGATTGTTACCTGAGCCAACAAAAATTCTGTTTGCCGCCACCAGCTTAAAATTACAGTGCCAGGCGCTGGGCGTTACGCGTCTTGAAGCCGGTGTACAAGGCGGCAGACTGGTCTTTAATGACGCACCAAACATTGATCCAGGTGAGTTAATCACTCTGATACAAACTGCACCGCAGGAGTTTACCTTTGATGGCAAAAACACACTGCGCTTTAATCAAGACCTCGAAATCCTCGATGATCGGATCGAGTACCTTGATCAATTGCTTAACCGTTTTCAACAGAACAAGGCAGCCTGATATGACCCCTGAAATAAACCTAGGCAAGTACACTGCAGCCATAAGACTGTTACCACTACTGCTTGCGGGATTAATATTTTCAACTCCTTCGCACGCGGTTAACTATGATGTGGAGGTGATTATTTTTGAGCATGTCAGAAACACAAGCGTAGGCCGCAGCAGCACCATGTTAATGCCGGTTATTCGAGGCGCACAAAGCATTCCTCAACAAGCCGAACCAAATGCCCCTATACAACCACTGCCTCAACTGCGAATGCAAGGTGAAGCGCAGAAGATCAATCAGTCTGAAAATCACCGGCTGCTGTATCACGGTGGATGGCGACAGACAGACTACGATCAGGAAACTGCACCCTATATGAGAATTGCGCTGGGGCAACAAGTCCCGATGTTTACTGAACGCGGAGATGCCGACAGTCTGTACCTGCGCGGTTACGCTAACCCGCCTGCCGATGGCAGCGGACGCTATACACAAGTACGAAGCGCCACCGTGTTTGGTGGAATCAAAGTCTGGGTTGGGCGTTTTCTGCACTTTGAAACGTTATTATCTTATACGCCAAGTGGCAGCAACCAGTCTTTTGCGATGAAGGCAGACCGACGTATGCGCAGCAGGCAAATACACTATATTGACAATCCACGTTTAGGCATCATTACAAAAATATATCCCGTTGATGAAATTGCACCCAACTAAATTAATTAACACCAGATCTAACATAAACAAGTCAAACCACCGGAGTCAGTATGTCAATTAAAGGCGTAAAAGAACTCGTCGCAGAGGCTAATGCACAAATAGAATGCATTAGTGCAGAAGAAGCGATAAAGATTGCTGCAGACGACAACGTAACCATTATTGACATCCGGGATATTCGAGAACTGTATCGGGAAGGAAAAATACCCGGCGCGGTGCATGCTCCACGTGGCATGCTTGAATTCTGGTTTGATCCCGCCAGCCCTTACCACAAACCTGTCTTTGCTACTGGCAATCGGATGGTGTTGCATTGTGCGTCCGGCTGGCGTTCAGCTCTGGCGGCACAGACACTGCAAAACATGGGAGTTGAGAACGTCTGCCATATAGATACCGGTTTTACCGGATGGAAAGAGGCCAACGGCGATACCGAGGCAGTAGAGAAGAAGTAAAAATCGGTTCTGATTCACGATTGTTTATAATGTTCAGAACGGATTAAGCGCTGGAAGATAAAACTGCAGTCACCAACACAGGTGAATGCATATGAAAAACCTTATCTCCGGAGCCACAAAGATGGCTCACGCAATTAGTATCAGAAACCGCTGCCTTGCCACCGCCATGCTGGTCATTGGCATCACCGCATCAAGTAGTGCAATTGCAGGCAACAAAAACCATAACAACCGCCACGTATTCAGCGACTATGGCAAAGTTCTGCATGTAGAGCCGGTTTATCGCACAGTCACAAAACGAACACCGCACCGCACCTGCCATGTGCCTCCGGGTCACCGATCGAATCACGGCCATAGTAACGGCCGTCACAATGGCCACTATCGCTCAGACGCAAATCGGCGCGATATCAGGCCACGCCCCGAAGCGGTATTTATCGGTGGTGTTATTGGCGGTGCAATCGGCCACGAATTGACCAAATCTATTCATGGCAGAGGCAGCACCGGGGCGACACTGGCAGGGGCTGCTATTGGTGCCGGGCTGGTTGCCGGACACCAGCAACAGCACAACAACAACCATTATCGAGATAATCGCAGGCGCGTCGTCTCACATAAACCTCGGCACCAGCAGCACAATCGGCACCGCCAGCAGCGCTGTACCACCACTGAACATGTACAGCACGTGCGCGAACTCAGCGGTTACCAGGTGACGTACCGTTACCGCGGCAGAACTTTTCAAACTCACACAGATCACCATCCGGGTGATAAGATTCCGGTACGAGTGGCGATATCAAGCCACTGATTAGGTGAATTCTGTCGACAAAATCGATGGTCTGGTCACGCAATTTGCCATCTGCAGCACCTGTACAATGGCAAATTGCCGCCGTTAACCTGTCGGTCAGCGATGATTGACTAAAATACCAGCGATTATTCATTCCAGGCGTTGAGAAATACCTACCGATCGGCGGAGTCAGCTTTTATGATCAACAAAACTGCATGCAGCATTCTGTGTTTTGCGCTTGCAAGCACGTCGATAGCCAGCCTGTGCCAGGCCGATGACTGTGCACCGGTCAATCGTGAGGCCAGCATTAGCAAAGTCCTCAGCGATCACAGCGGTGGCAAAGTACTCAAAGTCGACGAAAGAAAAGATGACAACGGCTGCACCGAGCTGGAAATAAGAATATTGATTGACGGCACCGTGAAAGCCATTGTTGTCACCGGTCAAAAGTCTGCCTAGCCGGCACTACCGCATCGACCATAGGAACCCTTATGCGCGTCCTGATCATTGAAGACGAAGAAGCACTCCGTAACCAAATTGTTGAAAAACTGCAGGAAGAAGGTTTTGCCATAGACGCATCCGGGGACGGGCAGGAAGGCCTGTACCTTGCCCGCGAGATGCCTGTGGACCTTGCGGTCGTTGATCTGGGGCTACCAGGGCTCGACGGTATGGAAATAATTCGCAAAATTCGCGAGGAAGGACATCTGTACCCGATTCTGATTCTCACTGCCCGCGATCGCTGGCAGGACCGTGTGGAAGGGCTGGAAGCGGGCGCAGATGATTACCTGGGCAAACCCTTTCATCTGGAAGAACTACTGGCTCGTATTCGAGCGTTGCTTCGCAGAGTCGGTGGCTGGGCTCATCCACTGCTCGACTTCAACATTATGAAAATTGAAACCCGGGAACAGCGCGTCACGGTAGGTGAAGAACAGGTAACGCTGACTGCTTATGAATATAAGGTACTCGAGTATCTAGCCATACACGCCGGTGAGGTAATTTCCAAACCCGCCCTGCTCGACCACCTTTATGAAGAAGACACCGAGCGCGATACCAATGTGCTGGAAGTATTTGTCAGAAGGCTGCGCCGCAAGCTCGACCCCGAAAACACGATCAATCCTATAGAAACGTTACGAGGCCGCGGTTATCGATTTGCACTGGAGCGTGCAAACAGCGCTGACGACGACACCCAAAACAGCGCGAGTGCCTCTTAACACTTCGTCCGCAACATGAATTCCATCTCGGTAAGGCTGCTGCTTGCAGCAGCTTTAGTGATGGCGATTTTTATCGGGCTGACAACGCTCGCCATTCAGCATACTGTTGAAGAACGTGCCGAGCAGGCCCGCTTTGAACGCATGCAGGGACAGGTTTATGGATTGCTGGGGGTTACCGGTTTTTCTTCAGGAGAAATCGACATCTCCTCCATTGATTTACCAAACGCTTTACTGCGCCAGCCGATGTCCGGTGCGTACGCCGAAATAAGAGACACCGAAGTTCAACAGGTATGGCGCTCCCCTTCCCTGACGAGCGAATTACCCCCCAGTAGTGAAGGTGAAATCGGCCAATGGAAATTCAGCACAGAGCACGACGCACGTATGGGTAAGCTGTTCCTGTTGCGATTTGCCGTAGAATGGCTACTGCCAAGTGGTGAAGTAAAAGTGTATCAGTTTGTGGTTGCCGATAGCCGCCGCGATTTCGACTATCAGAGCAAAGCATTTAATCGCAAGCTGTGGCTCGCCATGACCGGCATGGGTGCACTGCTACTCACATCCATAGCGTTGGTGCTGGCGTGGGGATTGAGCCCGCTACGCAGAATTTCCAGACAACTCAATGACATTGAAAACGGCCAGCGTGAACAGCTTCCAGCAGACGTACCGCGCGAACTGACACCACTTGCCAGTCGTATGAATGCACTAATTGCCAGTGAACGCGGGCGCAGGCAAAAATATCGCCATACTCTGGATGATCTGGCTCACAGTTTGAAAACACCACTGAGTGTGCTGCGCAATATAAAAGCCGGTGACACCAACCGCGAACTGCCGCGTCAGGCAGATCGTATGCAACAGATTATCGACTACCACATAAAACGAGCAGATGCCGGTACACAAAGACTTCTGACACCCCCTATCACCCTGATTACCCCGGTACAGCGGATAGCTCGCTCACTGGAAAAAGTTTTTCATCAGCAAGGTGTACATTTTACTTACCACATCAATGACAGTCAGACGGTACGGATGGAAGAAGGCGATCTGATGGAAATCATGGGAAACCTGCTGGAGAACTCATGCAAGTACGGCGCAGATAAGATCAGTATCGATTGTGAAGTAAGAGAGAATCATACTCATATAACCATCAAAGATAACGGACAGGGCTTTCCCGAGCAGCAATTGCATCGTTTAACCAAACGTGGCGTGCGTGCAGATACGCATCAGGAGGGTCAGGGTCTGGGGCTGGCAATCTGCCGTGAGCTTATTGAGGGCTATGGAGGACAACTGCAGCTTGAGAACCGTGCGACTGGTGGAGCGCAGATTGTTATATCGCTTCCGGCTAGTCCACCTATTGTTGGTGTTTAGCTGGTATATCATTCGCTGCGCTCAGCTATGTTTCGTTCGCTGCGCTCAGCCCGTATTTTGTTCGCTGCGCTCAACCGTGAGCGTCACACCATCCATGGTGGTTTTCGATTGCCATTCCATGGCACTACGAGTCACTTTTGAAAAGCGCAAAAGTAACGAAAACGCTTTTTTTAGCAGGTCGCAGATGAATTGCCCTTCGGGTTGCTGCGCAATTTTTTGAAATCACCCTCCATCGGGCCGCGCTGATAGCACATCCCTGTGCAAGCAGCGCTCACACGCCATCCGTGGCGCTCACACGCCATCCGTGGCGCTTAGACCCGACTCCAGGTGATTTCAAAAACAACTCATACGCTTGGTTGGCAGGTCGAGATGGGTGGGGATGTTTGTTCTTGGTGTTTGATTGCTCGGGGTGGTGCTTGGGCACCTACCTTGTTTTTTTATGCAGGCGGTGACTACTGAACAGATCTAAGCAACTATATTAGCTGCTGACGTCAGTAGAATCAGGAAACCCGACGCGTGAGCGAGGCAGCTGCGAGCCCGCTTAACACAACACACTATACGTACATGGAACACTGGTTCCACAGATCACACCTGACTCACAATTCACGCTAAACTAACCGTACTACAAAACAACCGGAGATTCGCATGACTGAGGCGGTCATTGTTTCAACAGCTCGCACCCCGATCGGCAGAGCATTTCGTGGCGCACTGAACAACATCAAATCCCCCACAATGATGGCACATGCGATTGATCACGCGGTTAAGCGCACCAAGGTCGATCCGGCGGAGATTGACGATGTTCTGATTGGCACGGTACTGACCGGCGGCACCGCAGGAAACAATCTGGCTCGCACTGCCAGTATTGCGGCAGGTCTACCCGTCAGTGTCTCTGCTCAAACTATTGATCGCCAATGCTCTTCCGGTTTGATGGCAATTGCTACTGCGGCACGACAGATCATCGTCGACGGTATGAGCGTTTGCGTTGCCGGTGGGCAGGACAATATTTCGGGTTTGCAGCATCAGTATCTTGGCTGGGTAGCGGAAGAGAAAGATGACAACGTCATTGCCCAGCAGGAGCATGCCTACATGCCCATGTTAAAAACCGCTGAATACGTTGCAGACAAATACAATGTCAGCCGCGAACAACAGGATGAATACGCACTGGCCTCACAGCAGCGCACCGCAGCCGCACAGCAAGCCGGACTATTCGATGACGAAATCGTCCCGATCACCGCCACCAAGAAAATAGTCGACAAAGAAACCAAAGCCGAGAGCTTTGAAGAAGTCACACTAACAAAAGACGAAGGCAATCGCCCGCAAACCACAATGGAAAACCTTCAGACGCTCAACGCAGTTATAGAAGGAGGCAGCATCACCGCGGGTAACGCAAGCCAGCTGTCTGACGGCGCATCAGCCTGCGTTGTCATGGATCGTAAACTTGCAGAACAACGCGGCGAAAACGTACTCGGAATTTACCGTGGCATGGCAGTAGCCGGAACCGAACCTGAGCAGATGGGTATCGGACCAATCTTCGCGATCCCCAAGCTGTTAAAACAGCACGGCCTGAAGGTTTCTGATATCGGGCTGTGGGAACTGAACGAAGCCTTTGCGGTGCAGTGCCTATACTGTCGTGACCATCTGGGAATAGATCCGGATCTTTATAACGTCAATGGTGGTGCCATATCTATTGGCCACCCCTACGGCATGACCGGCGCCAGAACAACAGGCCACGCACTGCTGGAAGGTAAAAGACGTGGCGTTAAGTATGTGGTGGTGAGCATGTGCATCGGTGGCGGAATGGGAGCCGCCGCATTGTTTGAAATTGCATAGCTACTTGTTTTGACGGGGCGCTGCTGGAAACCGGCAGCGCTCAGCCAA
>CALLLY010000100.1 GCA_938008205.1 uncultured Granulosicoccaceae bacterium | reverse complement strand
CGATGTAATGCACCGGACTTTATCAGATTGAAATTTGTTTCCAGCGCTCCCATTCGAGAGATATGTTCGATCCGGCCGACCATGCGTCCCACCCCCGGCCAGTCTTCATAAACAACCGGCGCACCTTCGCAATTTTTATCCTGTGAAACCAGCAGATTTGCCGTGTAGCGCTTCATTGCAGACTTAACCGCTTCCGGGCCCTGTGACTGTGGTCCGCCGCCTTCACCACCCAGCGTTCCGGCTGCCAGTTGTGCTAGTAGCGGTGTGTGTTCAGCCAGATCTTCGGCCAGTGCCTGCAAATGCAACTTAATCTGTTCGTCATTGCCGAAGGCTTCTATCACCGGTAGCAAGTGGTGGGACACCATCGCATCGGTGACTTCATCATAGAGCGATTTAAGACTGTCTTGCCTGGCTTTGTCGAGTTCAGGAATTGCCTCACCCATAAATTCCGCCAGGCTTTTTTGAATTTCCTGCATGCCTTTCTGCAGTACTTCTTTTTGCTTCTTTGGCAGTTGTTCAAACTCTTCCTGCGTGTAGGGAGTGCCTTCTTTCATTGGCACAACAGAAAATCCCTGTGCTGACTGGGAGATGCCCAGATCTTTTTTTTCGGCTTGCTTGTTTAACTTTTCGAAACCCGCTTCCTGTGCTTCACGAAAGGCCTCTTCTATCGCCTTCTGGCGACTCTTGGTATCGTCACCTTCCAAAAGCGAAGGAAGGCCTTCGGCAATCGCGTTTAGTGCGGCATCGAGTGTGGTTTTAAATGCCGAGCCCTGTCCGGCCGGAAGCCTTAACGCGACCGGTTTGTGTTCAACATCGAAGTTCTGCACATAGAGCCAGTCGAAGGCGCGCTCGTCGGTGGCGGCGCGTTGCTTGACGAATGCCATGATCGCATTGTGTTTGCCGGAGCCGGAGTCACCATGCACAAAAATATTGTATCCGGCCGATGGGATGTCGAGTCCGAAAGATACGGCTTCCAGTGCTCTTTCCTGTCCCAGCAATCCATCAATCGGTTGCAGATCGCTGCTCAGTTTGGCGGGGATTAGTTTTGGATCACACACCCAGCGCAGATGCTCGGTTTTAACCCTCAACTTGCCAGACAGGCCCGACAGGCCAGACTTAGCGGAAACTTTTTTTGCCATGGTGATCCCCGTAGAGGAGTGACTGCAGAAAACGTAATTTACAAGAACTGACAGCGGAAAAGGTTACCAATACCGTTGTGGCTGTGACGCTGCTGCTATTCGATGTTAGAGCAGCCGGAACGGCAGTGGTTCCCTGCCTGCACAACGCTGATTATCCACCTGCGATTCGGGGTAACAGATAAATCTCCGCGTTATCCGGCAGTGATTTTTGCCAGCTATCCTGATAGATAGTGCCGTTAATAGAAACGGCAATGCCGGATTCAATAAATGGCTCTGTCAGGGGGTATTGTTCCTCCAGCAGGCGCATAAGTTCACCGATGGTGCCTGCCTGAAGATCAATGGTCTCAGCTCCGCCAACGCACGGGCGGAGCGCTCCCCAGATATGAATCGTCGCCAAACCCTGTCAACCTACAACTAGGCAGTTTCTGTTTCCGCTTTTTCCAGTGCATCGAGTATGCGCGGTGGTGACATCGGCACGTGCGTCATGCGTACACCGAAGGCGTTCGATACGGCATTACCAATCGCTGCGAGTGGCGGCACAATGGAAGTTTCACCAACACCACGAATCCCGTAGGGGTGATTAGGGTTGGGTATTTCCAGAATCTGCGTATCGATCATTGGCAAGTCGGAACACACCGGTATGCGGTAATCGAGAAAGCCCGGGTTTTGCAGCCTGCCGTCTTCGCCGTAAACGTATTCTTCGTTTAACGCCCAGCCAATGCCCTGAGTGGCACCGCCCTGGAACTGGCCTTCCACGTAGGTCGGGTGCACAGCTTTACCGGCATCCTGAATTACTGTGTAACGAATTACGCGGGTTAAGCCGGTTTCGGGGTCGACTTCAACATCGCAAATATGCGTAGCGAACGACACGCCTGCACCATCGGCATTGAGTTCGGTGTGTCCGGCAATCGGGCCACCGGTTTTACCGGCACGAGCGGCAATGTCAGCGATAGACAGTGGTGCCAGATTAGCGTGACCTTTGCCGGTTGCGTGGGCATGGCCGTCACGCCATTCTATATCTTCTGCTGGAATGTCCCACATTATTGCGGCGCGGCTGATCATCTCGTCTATCGCTTTGCGCACTGACGCTATTGCAGACATCGAGCTTGCAAAAGTGCCGCGACTGCCATCAGTCATTTCGTTATAACCGAGCGTGCTTGTGTCGCCAATAACTGTTTTGACCTGTTCGTAGTCAATACCGAATTCTTCAGCAACCACCAGTGACAGCGACGCTCTCGCACCACCAACGTCTATGGTACCAACGGTCAGGGTGACTGAGCCGTCGATATCTATATTGATGTGTGTGCATGACTGCCCGCCAAAATTAAACCAGAATCCGCAAGCCATGCCGCGACCCTGATTTTCTTTAAGCGGTGCCGACATATGTGGATGACTGGCGGCTGCCTCAAGTGTGGGGCCGATACCAATCGGGCCATACACCGGACCGTAGGAAGACTGAGTACCTTCACCTGCAGCATTTTTAATACGAACCTGCACCGCGTCCATATCGATTTTGTCTGCTAACTCATCGATAACACTTTCCACAGCGAAAGCTGCCATCGGCGCAGATGGTGCACGGTAGGCGGTGGTTTTCGGGCGATTAACCAACACTTCAATGCCGGTCGTTTTAACATTTTTAAGGTCGTAGCAGGCAAATGCCGTCATTGCACCCAGTGCTGCCCAGCTGCCTTTCCACGGACCGCTTGCGTAGCGCAATGTGGCTTCACCGGCCGTGATGGTGCCGTCGTTCTTAATGCCGATCTTGACATCGATAGACGTGGCGCTTGTGGGGCCGGACGCGCGAAACACATCTTCACGGGTCATTACCAGTTTAACCGGCAGGTTCGCTTTACGTGACAGTGCCATCGCAACCGGTTCCAGCCATAGATGGGTTTTACCGCCAAAGCCACCGCCAATTTCCGATGAAGTGACGCGCAGCTTTGCCATGTCCAGTCCGAGTAACTGTGCACACTGTTGCCGGAATACAAAGTGCCCCTGTGTGCATACCCACATCTCACCGGTACCATCAGGACTGACGCTGGCAACACAGGCATGTGGCTCTATGTAGCCCTGGTGTGTCTGTTCTGTTCGAAAGTTACGTTCAACAATGTGGTCTGCCTGTTTAAATCCTTTGGCAACATCACCGTGGCCGAATTCACTTTGTGCTGCGATGTTACTGGCTTTGGTTGGGGCAGGTGAGACACCTTCGGTAATGCAGTCTTTTCGCAGCACTGGTGCTTTAGGGTCGGCAGCTTTGTCGACATCAGTCACATGCTTATGAATTTTGTATTCTACTTCTATTAGCTTCAATGCGGCTTTGGCCGTGTTTGCATCAACGGCTGCCACTGCTGCCACGGCATGTCCGTCGTAGTAGGCCTTTTTGCGAGCCATACAGTTTTCCAGAATAGCCAGCAGGTCTTCGTCGCCATTGGTCAGATCGGGCAGATCTTTTGACGTGATCACCGCTTTAACACCGGGCAATTGTTCTGCTTTAGTGATGTCTATTTTTTTGATAGTGGCGTGTGGATGCGGGCTTCTTAGAATGCGTCCAACCAGCTGGCCCGGCATATCGTAATCTGCACCATAGCGTGCACGTCCGGTCACTTTGTCGACACCATCAGGGCGAACCGGACGGGTACCTACGGAACGGAAAACCTGTTTGGGAAGTTTATTTTCTGCGTTCATTTTTTGCGTCCCGTGGTTTTTTTGCTCTTGCTGCGCTTGTTCATCGTTTTGGCAGCGTCTTGCACGGCGCGTACGATTTTGTCGTAACCGGTGCAACGGCATAAGTTACCGGCAAGGCCGTAGCGGATCTCTTCCTCGCTTGGTGTCGGATTCTTCTCCAGCAATGCCTGTGCGGCTATCAGAAAACCGGGCGTACAAACACCGCACTGAAGTGCTGCGTGTTCGAGAAACTTCGTTTGCAGTACATGTAGCTGCGCACCGTCACTCATGCCTTCCACGGTATCTACCTTGCGGCCTTCTGCTTCAGCGCCCAGTACCAGACAAGAGCACACCAGTGCGCCATCGAGTCGAATACTGCAGGCTCCACAGTCGCCGGTACCACAGCCTTCTTTGACTCCTTTAAGGCCCACACGATTGCGCAGCGCGTCCATCAGGGTTTCATCCGGCTCGCAGGAAAATTCTATCGGGTCACCATTAATGGTGCTGTTGACTACCATAGACATAAATTACTTTCCTCCGGCGCGTTGATAGGCGATTTTTGCAGCGCGCTTTGCCAGCACCTGCGCGACTTTGGTTCGAAAGTGAACTGTGCCGCGTTTGTCATCAATGGGATCGCATGCTGCGGCGCATGCTGCGGCCAGTTTGTCGAGCGCGTCGTCGTCGAGTGTTGAGCCGATAATGGCTTTGGCAGCCGGTTTTACCAACAACGCCTTTGGTGCCACCGCACCCAGCGCGACTCTGGCGTCAGTGATAACGCCTTTGGGACCAAGGGTCAGGTTTACCGCGGCACTGACTACGGCGATGTCCATCTCGGTACGTGGAGTAAAACGCAAATAGGCGTCACCGGATTTCTTTTGTTTTGGCGGCAGCTGAATCGCCTCAACAACTTCGCCTTTCTTCAGTGAGGTAACCCCGGGTGATTTGGCGATCTTTTCAACCGCCACCTGTCTTTCACCACGCGGGCCCTGCACAATGGCAGTGGCTCCGGCGGCAATCATCGCAGGGACGCTGTCGGCTGCGGGAGAGGCGTTGCAAAGATTGCCGACAATCGTGCAGCGCCCCTGAATTTGATCGGATCCTATCAGGTTGGCAGCTTCCACGACGCCCGGCCAGGCTTTCACTAATGCGGCGTTATCTCCCAGCTGTGCACACGATACCGCGGCCCCGATTAAATAACCGTCGGCGGTTTTTTTAACCGCATTCATTGATTTTATGCGTTTGATATCGACGATTACGTCGGGCTCGATGTAACCGCCTTTCATGCGTACCAGCAGATCAGATCCACCTGCCAGTACATGAACTTTGCCTTTTGCTTTGGCAAGGAGGGTTACCGCTTCCGTGGTAGTTTGCGGGGATTCGTATAGCACTGAGGTCTCGCAGTCTGTGAAGTACTGCAAGTGTGGTTGATCTGAATATTCAGGTCAACCGATGTGCAACCCGGTGCGGCGCAACCGCACCTCAAGCATATCGCTTAGCAAGACAGTCTGGTTCAGGCGGTCTTTTTTTGCTTTGGTAGTACCCAGTCTGCTCTTGGAAAGTGGCAGGTATATCCGCTCGGGTATCGTTCCAGGTAGTTTTGATGTTCAGGTTCGGCTTCCCAGAAGTCACCGGCCGGCTCAAGTTCGGTCACTACCTTACCAGGCCACAGGCCGCTGGCGTTGACATCGTCAATGGTGTCCAGAGCGATTTGTTTTTGCGATTTACTGGTGTAATAAATCGCAGACCGGTAGGAAGGCCCGACATCATTACCCTGACGCATCTCAGTGGTCGGATCGTGTATCTGAAAGAAGTACTCAAGCATGGTGCGAAAGTCGGTTAACGCAGGGTCAAACACCACTTCCAGACCTTCGGCATGAGTGCCGTGATTGCGGTAGGTCGCGTTGGGGACGTCGCCCCCGGTGTAACCAACTCGCGTGGAGAGTACACCGGTTTGTTTGCGAAACAGATCTTCCATTCCCCAGAAACATCCACCTGCCAGAATAGCAGTCTCTTTAGCCATGTTTGCACTCCTGAAAAATCATTTGCGATACAACCACAGTAGAGACAATGTGCGCTGTGTTCAAGAGCGTGCTGCTTTTGGTGTACTGGAGGTCCGGCTTCAACAGGAATCGAAACGACCCCTGTTGAATTTAGTACTAGAACTATAATGGTTGCGCGCCAGGACAGTTCTGGCGCGCTGGCTAGGCTGGATTGTTCATGAGGATTCGCCAGTCAGGGGCAATAGTGCTAAACAGGTCGGTAAATCGGGCGAGAAACGTGGCCCGCCACTTGCCGATCTGGATTTGCCGAGATGTGACGCAATATTGTTCCTGATGGTGAATAGACGCACTGTTTATTTCCAGTCAGAACAAATTTAGCTATTTCACACCGCATTTATAGAGTATTTTCATCTGCAGGTTGTCGCCTCATGAATTATCCAGGGTTAGGCTGCTAGTTTCGCATGATGGTTATTACTGCTACCGGGTCGGTCCAGGCGTTGCGTGCCGCATCCAGATCACCTACCCCTTGTAACCCACGGTGAATATGAACAAATCCTTCGCCGTCGTCGTCAGGTGATGCGCCGGCACCGCCGCACGCGGGCCCCGGGATATGTGCACAGTTTTCATCATTGGTTTCAGTGCCGGCATCCCAGGTGTGGGCGTAGTATTTCACATAGTCGCCGGACGACGATGGCAGTTCTGCAGTGTCCACAATCATCAACGCATCGTTGGTATTAACCAGCATAGAAGCAAGGCTTATGTAACTATCGGATCCGCTGATTTGAAAGCTTACTTCACTTGCCGGGGGCACCGGACCGTCACTGGTGCTGACACCACTGACCGCGGCGACGCCATCAAGGCTTGCTGCCAATACTGAGGTATCGCCGCCTTCGGCAATTGCGGTAAGCCCGGCACTCGCAGCATGACCGGCATTCAGCAGTGCAACTGATTTGTTATGCGCCACAGCGATAACCGGTGACAACACCTGTTGATAGGTGAGATTTCTTACGGTCACTGTATAGGATTCATCTGTTTGTACCAGACAAGTGGCATTGTTCTCCCAGCCGTAGCCGTCACCGTCAGGATCACTGGCTGCACCATATTCACAATACTCAAAGCGATTGTCGCTGGCATTGACTGCCTGTGCACCCATAACGAGTGAGCTGGTAAGTAGTAGCGGA
This sequence comes from uncultured Granulosicoccaceae bacterium, assembly GCA_938008205.1. Classification (GTDB taxonomy): domain Bacteria; phylum Pseudomonadota; class Gammaproteobacteria; order Granulosicoccales; family Granulosicoccaceae. Next base: position 1,917 of record CALLLY010000100.1, on the reverse strand, counting down.
AGCAGGCTGAGTTTCATAGTTATTGACTCCAGATAATGATTGATTAGTTAAGTGTTTTAACCGCGGAGCCAGTCTGCTTAACGTCGTTCACAGCGCCGTCACAAAGTTCTAACAAAATTGTTACGGAGTGCGATTATTGTTGCAGGTTAAGGAATCACTGATTTGTCAATTGCGATGGCGTAGTGATTTCCAGTCAGTTCTACAGGATGCCGGATACCTCAATCGTGTCGATTTATCGAAAAGCTATTTCCTATGTAAAACTTGATGTGCTTGCAACGCACTGTCATTGTATTCCATTAAGTCATAGCCACGTTGTTACACAAGCGATTTCATTACCTGATCGGTGTTGATTACTGTGGCAAACTCGCCGTCAAGGTCGCAGATCGACATCGACAGGACTTCCTCCGCCGTATGCAGCACCCCGTCAGGGCCGGCAGCTTCATAGGCCCACACGGCATCGCTGACATAGAAGGTATCAAAACCCAGATTGCCTGCCATCCTGGTGGAGGTTTCTACACAGTGATTGGCAGTGGCACCGCACATAATCAGCCGATTGATTCCGGCGCTGCGCAGATCACTCTCGAGTGAGGTTCCGATAAACGCACTGTTAACGTGCTTGATATAGACAGGTTCATTGCCGACAGGTGCTGCAAATGACTGTACGCCGGAACCACAGAGCTCCGCGCGAAATAGCGAGTCACTTTCAAGGGAGTGGTGGTGAATATGGAAAACTGGCAACGTCCGTCTTCGAAACGTTGCCAGCAGTTCTGCAATACGTGTTTCAGCCTTAGGGTTGCAACGTTGATCGCCACGTTCGTCTCGTTGTTTAAATGCAGTCTGAACGTCGATAACCAGTAGTGCGATAGTGTTTTTTTGTGGATTATTCATGGTTTCTTACATTGTATAAAACGAATAGTTGAACGTATTCGCAAGTGAGTAGCGCAGACACGCTGCATGATAACCATTAAACTCGTTTCAGTCCTGTTAACCGATTTTCTACAAATGTTACGCTACACGAAAAAATTGTCTGCGTGTTACCTTTTCAAGGTCAGGGTTGTGTCATGAGTAATACCGGTGTCTAGACGAACCATTGTTGTGATACTGGCAGCACTGAGCATGCTCTTGCTTGCCTGGCAGGCGGCAGTGTCCTTCGAAGAAAACCGTCTGGCTGGCATTATGCAAACTCAATTAGACGGTAAATCAGCGGAACTGGACCGGCAGCTAACCCAGTATGCCGTGGTGCCGCGATTGTTGTCTCGCAACCCGACTATCGTCGAAGCGTTAACTTCCAGTGATAAGCGCTCAGTGGCCAAAACGAATCAAACCTTGTTAAGCGCACAAAAAGATAGCAATGCAGCCTTTGCATTTGTGATGGATTTGCAGGGTAACACGCTTGCCAGCAGTAATTACCTTGATGACATCAGCTTTGTAGGCCGGAACTATGGATTTCGGCCGTATTTTAAAGACGCACTGGTGCAACCGGAAGCGACGTTTTTTGCTGTTGGCGCTACTACCGGTGTTCCCGGTTATTTTGTCGCACACCCGATTGTGCATGGTCATGATGCCGTAGTGGGTGTTGTTGTTGTGAAGTTTGAGTTAAGCGGACTACTGGATTCGTGGGAGTTGCTACCGTATGAATGGCTCGCGCTGGATGAGTTCGGTGTGGTGATACTTGCAACTAATGACACTTATTTATACGCGCGAACGCAACCGGTTTCGACAGTTGGTTTGGCGCAGATTGCTCAGGACCGGCGATATACATTGTCTAGATCCGCGTTCGATTTCTCGGGTTCAACTGGCAGGTTTTCTGGTGTTGATATTAAAGGAACATTGTTTGTTCAGAGAAAAAATCTGTTGGCCGAGGATTGGCAACTTCAACTGATGGTCGCACGTTCGTATATCAATTTCAGAGTCCTG
>CALLLY010000099.1 GCA_938008205.1 uncultured Granulosicoccaceae bacterium | reverse complement strand
TATTGTCGGGTTATCAAACGTATCGCCTCAAATCCGTAAAGTGTTGCAGCATCAGTCGGGCATATTGACAGACAAAACCCGGGTTTTTGAAGATCTGGACGAAGCCGTGGCTTGGTTTGATGGCAAAGATTTGGAAACCTTTGATACGGTAGCAGACCCGCTACCATTAATTGAGTCACTGTATCAGTCGTTGAAGTCGCAAGGTAACCCGGTTGTAGATCTGGAATCGCGGGTTAATAGGTTTATGCAACATCTCAATATGGAGGCCGGTGCAGTTCTGCTGAATGAAGGTGATCTCGTTGAATATGTGTACTTTATAGAAGCCGGAGAGGTCTCGGTGCAAACAATCAGGCCAGGTAAAACTCCTAAAATACTTCGTATTCAAGGTGCCGGTACGGTATTCGGTGAGATTGGAATCTATACAAGAGATAGAGCAACAGCCACCGTAGTGGTTTCGAAAGATGCAGAGCTCTATAGAATGTCTGCTGATGTCCTCTCCCGCCTGGAAAAAGAGGACCCTGAGCTGTCAATTGTGGTGCATCGGCTTATTGCGACCACACTGGGAAGAAAGTTGAAACAGGTGAATTATGCATTGGTAGCACTACACGAGTAGCAACGTTGCTTAAGTGGTTTGTTTAAAACGATAGCAGCTGGTGACATGGTCATTAACCATGCCTACACCCTGCATATAGGCGTAGCAGATTGTAGTGCCGATAAATTTAAACCCTCTTTTTTTCAAAGCCTTGCTCATGGCGTCGCTCTGTTCGCTGCTGGATGGAACGTCGGAGGATTTCTTTGGGCGGTTGACGATAGGTTTGCCATCGACAAATTGCCAGATATAGTCTTTGAAAGTACCAAATTCCTTTTGTACTTCCAGAAAGGCTACGGCATTGGTTCTGACAGAGTAGACTTTAAGCCGGTTACGAATAATGCCAGGGTCCAGTAACAATTTTTCCAGTTTTGAATCGCTGTATCTGGCGAGCTTTTTTGCATCAAAATCGGCAAATACTTTTTTGTAGTGAGCGCGTTTGGACAGCACCACATGCCAGCTGACACCGGCCTGCGCACCTTCAAGGATAAGCATTTCGAAAAGCAGTCTATCGTCATAGACCGGTACACCCCACTCAGTATCGTGATAGTGCTGATCAATTTCACTACTTTCACACCAACTGCATCTTTTCATGAATTTTTTCACCAGTATTGTGGTGATAAATATATCGTATCTATGGAAAAGAACAAAAGAAAGAAATCAGATGGCGCCGAATTGCACTAGTGCAGATTGTCGCTGAAAATTCTTTCCTGCACAACAACCCATGGAGCGGCGACCACGCACCAGAACATAGGCTCGCGCAGCGTCCAGTCGCGGGCGTCTTCATCACTGGCACGTCTGACGGATCCGGAGTCAAGCCACGCTTGCATAGCGTTCACGTCGTCCGATGCCATACCCTGTGCTACTTCGATCAGGTCGAGATTGGCGTCAACATGAATCACCACTCCTCTTGCAAAGTGTTTAACCAGCTCAGTCCATTCTATAGTTGCGGTTTGCTGGTTAAGATCCTGTTTCAGGGTTGCTTCGTTTGAAGTGTCTTTATTGGTCACAGTGGGATAGTTGAGTTGTAGTCTGTCGGTCGAGGTTCTGCGCGTTAGTGTTCGGCCTGAAGTTTGGTGAGTTTATTTAACTCTGCAAGTTTAGCCGTGGCGGTGTTCAGTTGCACATCAGAAGCGGAAATATAATCATGTGCTTTGTCTGGAAAATCAATCGTAACACGTTGTTCAAGCAATTCTCTCTGGTATTGCCGGGCGTCGGCTCGAATATTCAATGAGCCGGTTCGCCGAAACATAAAGTCCGCTTCAGACTCTATAAAAATATCGGGAACAATGCCGGTGGCGTGTATGGGTTTTTCATCCGGTGTGCCGAATACAGCGATGGTGGTTCGAATGGCACCACCCAGCGGTTGCGACAGATTAAAGACTTTTTGCACCAGGCCTTTACCGAATGTGGGTGAGCCGATAACGATGCCTCGACCATAGGATTGCAGCGCACCTGCAACAATCTCCGAAGACGACATACTTTGACCATTTACCAATATCGCGAGCGGCAAGTCTGTCATATGGTCTCCGTGGCGTGGCAGCTTTTTAATCTTCCCTGATTTATATCTTTCGCAGTAGACGTGTTGTTCAGTGGTGAACATGGAAACCACAGCTCGTGCTGCTCGAGTTGATCCGCCCGGGTTGTCTCTGAGATCGAGCACAATACCCTGCACGTGTTTATCGATAAGGCTATTCAGTTGCGTGCGAACATGCTCGTGGGTATTGCCACCAAATCGCGAGATCTTTAAGTAACCGATGTTGGCACTGATAATTTCTGCATGTGAGTAACGAAGATCTACCGGTCCACGGCGTGCGTCGACCTGGTGGATCGTGCCGTTGCGATTCACAGTAAGTTCGACGGTGGAGTCTTTGGGGCCTTTGAGTAGTTTAATGATTTGGGCGCTGCTGGTGCCTTTGAGATCATAACTGCCCGCGCTGAGTATGCGATCGCCAGGTTGTAAATCACTTTTTTCAAGCGGGCCACCAATCAGCGGTCCGATCACCACCGGGTATTGATCGCGTCTTGCTCTAAACTTAAGTCCAACACCATGGTAGCTGCCTGATCGTCGTTCGCGATACTTTTTTAAGGCTTGCGGTGAAATATAGTTGGCGTACTGATCATTATAACTGTCGATGGTATCGGACAAGCTGTCCCTGATCAGTTCCAGCTTGCGCTCGTTATCCTTTGCATCGCCGCTATGGTTGTCTGCCTGTGACCAGCGTTTCTGGAAGTGGCTAAATATTTCTATGCTGTCAGCTGGTGTGGTATCAGTGAAAATTTCAAGCTGGGTTTGTTCAATGATAGAAAGCGCACGCTTGAACTCTGCTTCTGCCGAAACCTGTTCAGTGGTGTATACGAGGCTGGGAGAAAACAGCGCGACCAGCGTAAGCCCTGCAATAAGCTGCTTCAGCACAAAATCTACTCGGTCAGGGGACGTGTTTCGAGTTGCAATTGGCTTGCCGCGGTGCTGCGGATTTTCAAAGTGGAAGTTAACCGGACTTAAGTTCTAACAAACCTGGCTGATCGAGTCTTACAACCTTATAGGCCGCTGCCTCCAGGAGATCATCTGGCTTAAGATCTTCTACACGTCTGCTGTGGGCCAGCCCCATATTGTCCAGCAGGTTTGCGGTTTGAAACTGATGGTTATCGATATGTTGACCATGTGAGCTGTCCCGCGGCACCAGGATCGGACGCTTGCCCATTCTTAACGAAGTGAGTGCGGTACCGGTACCTGCATGGGCAATGACAACATCCGCTTCACGCATTGCCTGCTCAAGTTCGTGTGCTGGAACGACTTCCTTGCCATCGATACCCAGGTCACTCACATCCGTGGATCCGGTTTGCCAGAGTACCGAGTCTGCATCTTTCAGGTAGTTAGCCAGTCGTACAAAGAAATCGCGGAAACTGTAATCTTCCATGGTGCCTACCGATACCACCGCGCGCCTGATCTTTTGCGGGGGGGATTCGAGCTTCACGGCTTCAAAGCCGTCGAATACCGAACCCAGGTAAGACCAGCGATCGTCGGCCCAGACCTCGTGTTGATTGTAGAAGTTAATGCCGGGTATTCGCATCAGTGCTTTGCCGGTCACCGAAGGTCCCTCAACACGGGTAGCAGATTCTATGTAGTGGGTGGGAATACCGCGAACCGCGCTATACGGCAGATAGGCCAGTGCAATGGCGGATCCGGTGCTAATAACCCGGTCGACCTTATATTTGCGGATTAATTTAAACGCCTGAGGGACATTCTTGATCACCGATGCCAGTCCGCGTGGGCGAATGTACGGGACGTACTCCACCCGTTGCCCTTGTAACATCGAGCGCGTTTGCGGCGAGTCGAAGGTTACCCAAACGCATTCGGAATCCGACCCCTGAATTCTTGGCCAAAGCTCTGCCAGCTGAGTGAAGTGGCCACCGCTGGATGCGACCAGCATAGTGGTCATTGATTACATCCAGGCTTGGAAATATTCGGCATAAGGGTCGGTATCAGAACGACTGGTTGTAGCAAGGGCGATATTTCATGCGTATTCTTCTCTGTACAGATCAACTTTACTGTCGCGAAGTCCGGGGGCTGGAGCCTGTTGTGCCGCAGTACCCATACGCCAAAAACGCGTCGATTCTGATTATCCTATAAAAACACGTGCCGGACATGCATGCTTTCCGAGCTGAAATTAGTCAAGTGTCGATTGATTCGAAATTGAACAACGGAAGTTTTTTGTTTTGCCGGATTTCAGGCATGAAATTTTATTTACCGGCAATCTGGATGGTCTGCCTTATCTGATCGGTGTCCGCGTCAAATGTGCCGGCAATGGTTAGCAGCTGCTCGATGGTTTCGTCTTCCACGAAAATGCCGTTGCGATGCCTGTCCGCGCTGTAACGCTTTTCAGGCTCTCCGGGTAGAAGAATCTCTTTGGTGCCGCGCGCAGTCGGGCTTGACTTGATGTTGTCGTAAAACTCCATGATACGAGCTTCGATGCTGGCAATATCGTCAAAACCTTCCGGCTTAACCAGTATCGTGAACATATTGTTGTAAACACCATTAGGTATTGTGGTGCCGGTAGCTACAGTTTCTTTACCGGCCAGCGCACCTGCCAGTAACTCGACAAAAATGCCCAGCCCCGAGCCTTTGTGTGCGCCAAAGGCAGTAAGGGCACCTTTGCGATGCAGCCACATATCCGAGGGATCGTCAGTTTCCACACCGTCGATATCAAGTACCCAGCCCAGTGGAATTTTTTCACCGCGGTTGTGAGCAACTCGTACCTTACCCATGGCGACTGTGCTGGTTGCCATATCGAGCATGGGTTTGGCTTCACCGTTTACCGGCATGCCAATACTGATGGGGTTGGTTGAAAAGCCTGCCTGACTGCTTCCATGGGGAGCAACCAGCGGCCCATGGCCCCAGACATTCACGAAATGGATAGAGACGAAACCTTTTTCCGCACAGTATTCAGAGTAATTACCAATTCTTGAAACATGTCCGGCGTTGCGGAGTCCGAGCACTGCCACGTTGTGCTGCGCTGCCGTTTCCATCGCGTGATCCAATGCGAGTAGTGCCATGTGATGGCCGAATCCACGTCGGGCGTCGACTATGCAGATTGCTCCGGCTGACGGTAAAAATTCCGGTGTCTGGTTAGGTATTAAATTGCCGTCCTTAACCTGTGCACCGTACATCGGCAACATCCCGATGCCGTGCGAATCATGTCCGGCAAGATTCGCTCGCACAAGATGATCAGCAACAATCGAAGCCTCGTTTTCGTCACAGCCGAAGCTTGCAAGAATAAGTCTTGCCGCGCTTTCCAGACTGTCTGGCGTGTAGTTCATGCAAATTTACCGGTGAGGAAATGACACTAGTGTAACTTCTGAAGCTGGTTTGTTTAAATCTGCAATCCGTAATGTCGGTGTGGGCAGTGTTGTCCTGTATGCAATGGAGAGACAAATCGATATAAGGTAACCTTCGTGTCATAGCAAATAAGGCGTCAAGTGGTGCTGTTGGTTGAGCTATGACGGTCGGTGCGAATCTTATCGATAATGAGATTTGATAATGTTTCACCGTCACTATGGGGCAGCCGGTGGTTTTGGCCGGTGTTATGCGTCTATAGTCTTCGTCGTATGCGCTCTGGCACAATATTTTGACATTCCAGATCCAAGGGCAGTCGGGCTAACTTAACATCGCTCCTTGTGGCCCGCAGCACAAAGGCTTCATTGAGTAAAACTAAATAGATGCAGTTGGTTGAAAAACAGGCTCTCACAGCAATCAGAATCTTTTCCTGCCGGCAACCCCGCTGCGGCCGTGTCTGTGCTGCCTGCAGAACAGACGGTTTACGTGGAAGATTCAGGCAGTCGGGCCCGGACATTGGAATCCATGGACCAGGCTAACCGGCTAACGTTGCTGGATGTGGGGTTTCTGAGTATTTCCATGGAGGAAGCGCTCACGCTGATCCGTGGAATAATCAAAGACGACGCCAAAGAAACAGTGTCGTTCATCAATGCCGACTGTCTGAATATCAGCACTAAAGATGATGAGTATCGTTCAATACTTAAATCGCAATCAATTGTGTTGCCGGACGGGGCGGGAATAAATATCGGTTGTCGCATGATTGGAGAGCGGCTCGAGGCCAATCTCAATGGCACTGATTTACTCCCCGAATTGTGCGAAGTCGCGGTCGAAGATGACTTTACTCTTTATCTGCTTGGGGCGGCACCCGGCGTTGCCAGCCGCATGCAGGATAACCTCATGAAAAAATACCCGGGCCTGAACGTTGTCGGTGAGCATCACGGCTACTTCGATCACGACGAAGAAAGTGATCGGGTGATTGCTGAAATCAATGCGGCAAAACCCAACGTTGTGCTGGTTGCCTTCGGAGCGCCCCGGCAGGAAAAATGGATCCACAAAAATCGCAGCAACATCGACAGCAACCTGTTGATCGGTGTTGGTGGCTTATTCGATTTTTATTCCGGCGATAAGAAAAGAGCGCCGATGTGGATGCGTAAAAGCGGGCTGGAGTGGATGTACCGATTGTACCTTGAGCCGGGCCGGCTCTGGCGTCGCTACATAATTGGTAACCCGCTTTTTATGTATCGTATTATGCGTTGGAAGCGAACACTTAATCGCTGACACTCAGTTAGCAGCACCCAGTGCCAGTGCGCGCTCACGGGAATGTGCAAGCGCCTGATGATCAACTGCGTGGTCTGTTTGTGTTTCCGGCCATCCCATTGCATGTTGTTTTACCAGTGAAGATAAACATTGAATATGTGATGTTTTAGCGTTTAGCGCTTCTATATAGTGAAACGCTTCGCCACCGGCATGCATAAAGATCTCGCGATTCTCTTCGTTGATTTCTTCAATGGTTTCCAGGCAATCCGCTGCAAACCCGGGGCAAATCACATCGATACTTTTAACGCCCTGCGCAGGAAGTGCTTCGAGTGTCTTGTCGCAATAAGGTTGTAGCCATGGCTCACGTCCAAAGCGCGACTGAAACACCACCTGGTATTGATCGGCCTGCAGCTGCAGAGCCTCTGCAAGCAGTCGGGCAGTAGCCTGGCATTGGCAGAAGTACGGGTCGCCGTTGTTACGGTAGCGTTCCGGAATGCCGTGAAATGACATCACCAGGCGTTGTGGCTGGCTGCGTTGCTGCCAGCTTTCACGAACTGAGTTAGCCAAGGCTTCAATATAGGCCGGGTTGTCGTAATATTGATTGATAAAACGCATTTCCGGAATCCATCTAATGCGCGTCAACTGCGAAGTCACCTCATCGAATACTGATGCGACGGTAGAGCCCGAGTACTGCGGGTACAGAGGCAAAACAATCAGCCGTCGTACATTAGCTGCGCGAAGTTTCTCAAGTGCAGACTCAACAGACGGGTTACCGTAACGCATTGCCAGTTCGACTTTGACATCACCTGTGAGGATTTTCGGCAGGTGTTCACTGATACCGTGAGTCTGTGCGCGGGCAATACTCAACAAAGGCGAGCCGGACTCTTCATCCCAGACAGTTTCGTAAGCTTTGGCAGTGCGTGACGGACGAAATCGTAGAATAATGCCATTGAGAATCAGCCACCATAAAGGCCTGGCAACTTCAACAACACGTGGGTCGCTCAGGAATTGTTTCAGATACTTGCGAACGGACTTGACGCTGGTGTCATCCGGTGTGCCCAGATTAACCAGCAAAACGCCCAGCCTGGCCGGTGTGCCGTGGCGGTAATCTGGCTCGCCTATGTATTTCATGGTGGTTCCCGAGAGATTTTTATTCAGTTATTTTGGAAAGCAATAGAATGAAATATTGCTGACAGCGTGCGCCGTTGCTTGACGGCAATTTGACGCGCGCTTGTGCACAGTGTTTTCGAAATTACCTTTCAATATCTACGAAAAGCAACTGGATTTGGGTTTCAGGTAGTGACAATACTGGCTTATTGTAGCCTTGCCGTTCGATCAACTGAACAAATAAAGTGTTGCAAAAATAGATCATTCAGACCGGAAAAGAAGTTACTTATGCACATGCGCGTGCGCTTTGTCGCAGACCTAACTGATATTGAAATTAAAATCAACAGCTTTGCGAAAAAATTATCTAATTGATTGAAACTATTGGAAATTATTCAAACCTCAAGATTATCAGCCAGTTCCGGCGATCAAACTGGATCGGTACGCTGCGCAGCACCAGCCAACTCTTTTCCACAGAGTTATCCACAGGCTGGTTATTTCTGTGTGAATAACCGATTGTGCGGTTTTGATGGATAAGTCAATGTCGCAACCTGATGTTGTCAGGGTAGCCATTGCGGTACCGCTGTCTCGCCTGTTTGACTATCTGCCTGTCGGCGATATTTTGACGTTTCTTCCGGGCGCTCGCGTGCTGGTGCCATTTGGTCGTGGCAGCCGGGTTGGGGTGGTTGTCTCAACCGGTCCGACGCAGGTCGATCCGGCAAAGCTCAAACCTGTGCGTGAATTGCTGGACCCGACACCACTGCTGCCGCCTGACATTGTTGAACTGCTCGAATGGTCCAGTAGTTATTATCGCTGTCCGATTGGCGAAGCGTTTTCGGCCGCATTACCGGTGGCGTTACGCAAGGCGGGTGCAACGGAACCCAAGCCGCCTGTTATTTACCAGATTACCAGTACCGGGCTATCCACGGACAATGCATCGTTGAAAAAGGCGCCGGTACAGCAGCGGCTGCTGGCGTTTATCAAAGACAGTGATTCTGCGGTTACCGGTGGCGAGTGTCGCCTGTTTGATGCGCGCTGGTCCGGTCCCATGAAGCAACTTGTTAAAAAAGGGTTGGTGGAAGAGACTCAAGTGCAGTATCCAACAACTCCACCCGCAGCGACCCGCAAACTCAACGATGAACAGGCACACGCCACCAGTGAGATCAGTTCGCACTTCGGTCGTTATTACGGGGCTTTGTTAAACGGTGTTACCGGTAGTGGAAAAACCGAGGTTTATATTGAGCTTGCGCGAGAGCAGATTTTACGCGGGAGCCAAACACTGGTGTTGTTACCGGAGATTGGCCTGACGCCGCAGTTGTTGTCGCGAGTACGCTCGGCACTGCAATGTCGTGTTGAAGTGCTGCACTCAGCGCTCAACGACAGTGAGCGCCTGTTGGCGTGGCGAGCGGCTGCCAGTGGCAGTGCAAAAATCGTTATCGGCACGCGCTCCGCGGTGTTTGTCCCTATGCCGGAGCTTGGTTTAATTATTGTCGATGAGGAACATGATGGCGCACTAAAGCAACAGGACGGGTTTCGTTACCATGCCCGTGATCTGGCGTTAGTGCGTGCCAGAAAAGCAAACATACCCGTGGTGCTTGGTACTGCCACACCGTCTCTCGAGTCACTCTATAACGTCAGGTGCAAGCGGCTGGCATTGCATGAGTTAACCCAACGTGCTGGTGGCGCGATTCCGCCCGCTCTTGAGTTGGTGGACAGCCGTGGCAGTGAAACTGAAAAAGGCGTATCGAGACGTTTATTAAAAAGAATGGAAGAGGTTTTAAAACGCGGCGAGCAGGTGATTGTATTTATTAACCGCCGTGGTTACGCACCGGTACTAATGTGCGAGTCGTGTGGAGAGATGGCAGATTGCCACAACTGCGACGCTCACATGACGGTACACGCGGCGACCTCGCGACTGCGATGTCACCACTGCGGTGCTGAGCGGGCCGTACCCAATCGTTGCCAATCATGTGAATCTGATGCCCTGATTAAAGTAGGGTCAGGCACCGAAAGGATTGATGAGTTTCTGTCTGAAAAATTTCCCGACTATAAAGTGTTACGAATTGATCGCGACAGTACCAGCCGCAAAGGAGAGTTGCAGCGGCATTTGGCAATGGCTGCCAGTGGTGAGGCGCAAATTCTTGTCGGTACGCAAATGCTTGCCAAGGGTCACGATTTTCCCAATGTCACCCTGGTAGGGATCATGGATGCTGATCGGGGATTGTTCGGGGCTGACTTCAGGGCAACGG
>CALLLY010000098.1 GCA_938008205.1 uncultured Granulosicoccaceae bacterium | reverse complement strand
CGACAAGATGGTGGCAGTACTGAAACGCAGGCACCGGGTAGCGCCGTACGATAGTCGTGCGTTAGGGGACTGGAATTCGGAAACCGAGTTCCTGCGAATAACCAACCTGTTTGTTGGTATACGCGCGTTTATCTGGACCGTCGGCATTGCTACATTGCTTGCGGGCGTATTGGGTGTCAGCAATATCATGTTGATTGCTGTACGTGAAAGACGGCGTGAGTTCGGTATTCGCAAGTCCGTAGGTGCAACACCGTCATCAGTGATGCGAATGGTGCTGTTCGAAACCACCACACTGGTTGGAGCCGCTGGTACTGCCGGCTTGCTGTGCGGCTTGATGGCGCTAGCGCTTATCGATCTGTTCACCCGGCATCTGACTGCCAGTGCCGATGCAGATATTTTGTTTAGTGCCCCTCGAATCGATATTTACGTCGTGATCGCGGCTTTTGTTGCGCTATTGCTGGCAGCGTTACTGGCTACATTAATACCGGCGCGCCATGCCATGAAAATTGATCCGATTGACGCGCTCAGAGCTGAATAACCGGAGTTGTATGATGCTTAAAAAAATAATAAAACTGTTGTTATTGGTGTTGGTGATTGTTGCAGTGCTTGCCAGCGCCTGGTTTCTGATAAAGCGCAATGAACCTGCTGCAGAAAAGATCATCACAGAAACAACGTCAATGGGCAGTATTGTTCTCAAGGCAGTCGCAACGGGCACCATACAGCCGCGAAAAGAAGTGACGATAAAGTCGCGTGTGTCCGGTGTCGTGGAAAAGCTTCATGCCAGGGCAGGAGATCTGGTTGAGGCTTCCCAGTTGCTGGCAAAAATTACTGTGGTGCCCGACGCTGTAACACTCAACTCGGCACAGGCACGATTTGAAACCGCCAAAATCACCACCAACAACGCCAGGCTTGAACTGGATCGGCGACGTAAGCTGTACCGGCAGAATCTGATCTCAAAAGATGAGTATGACAAATACGTTTTTGATTTTGACATTAAACGTGAAGAGCAAGCGGGTGCACAAAGCAATCTTAAGCTAATACGCGATGGCAGTAATGGGGAGGGGGGCAGTGTCTCTAATGAAATCCGCTCAACGGTTAAGGGAACCGTACTTGAGGTGCCGGTAAAAGAGGGTGAGTCGGTCACTGAAACCAATAACTTTAACGAAGGCACTACCATCGCCTCGATCGCCGATATGACGGACATGGTATTTATCGGGGTTGTTGATGAATCTGAAGTCGGGCGAATACGTGAGGGGATGGCAGTCAATTTGACGATTGGTGCAATCGAGGATCAAACCTTCCCGGGAACACTGGAGTTTATATCGCCGAAAGGGTCCCAGGTTGATGGCACGGTGAAATTCGAGATTCGTGCAGCGCTGGGTGCCACCGCAGCTGAAACTATCCGAGCCGGATACAGCGCAAACGCTGAAATTGTTCTGGATCGCCGCGATGATGTTGTGGTTGTAAACGAACGCGCGCTGATATTCGAGGGCGACGAAGTTTTTGTGCTTATGTTGGGTGCTGGCAATCAAACCACCAAAGTTGCTGTGGATACCGGTTTATCAGACGGAATCATCGTTGAGATAGTCGATGGGATTGGTGAAGCAGTGACGGTTCGCGTGCCGTAATTGCCAGATTGCGGCGATTGGAACTAAAGCGCGCCCGGTGATTTGCAATCGTATGCAATCTATGGTTTGCTAAGGGCTGGTGGCCTGTGTGTGACTGGCGTTCAGGAGCGTCGCGTCGAGCAATGGTGACATCAATATCCGCTGCCTTGAACGGGGCTTAAGCTGATGTTCTTGTCTGCAGGTTCGAATTACTCGGACTTGTGGGTAATTTAACTGGAGAAACAAATTCATGTTTAAAAAAGTATTGATTGCAGCTGCAATCTCGCTCACGGGTACCGTGGTACACGCGGGTTGTGGCATCGAAAAAGGTAACGTCAATATTCTTGGCAACGAATTCCCTGCCATTCAAACTATTGGTGCCGGCGCTGAGGCCTGTGCAGGTGATGGCGTTTCGATCAAAACCAACCTCACCAAAGAGCACAAAAACATTCAGGTACCGAGTTTGACCAGCGACCCGGCGGAATACACCGTCGCTATTGTTGCAAACTCTTCAATTGTGCCGTTAATGAACGACGATCTTATCCAGCCTCTGGATGATCTTATTGCCAAGCACGGTGGTAACTTCAACGACAACCAGAAAATTACCATCGGTGGCAAAGTGATGGCGATTGGTTTTATGGCCAACTCACAGCACATTGTTTATCGCAAAGATCTCCTCGAGCAAGCTGGTGTAGAAGCACCGAACACCTATGAAGAAGTACTTGAAGTTGCCAAAGCGGTTAAAGATAAAGGCCTGGTAAAGTACCCGTTTGGTGCCGCTTATGCCGCGGGCTGGGGTCTGGCGCAGGAGTTTAACAACATGTTTATTGGACATGGTGGTGAATTCTTTAAAGACGGTGCAATGCCAAACGTCAATACTGAGACCGGTGTTGCCACACTTGAAATGATGAAGTCACTCACTGACTACATGAATCCCGATTTCCTCACGTTGGATAACAACGAAATCAATGCGGAGTGGAAAGCCGGCAACGTCGCTATTATGCAAATGTGGGGATCACGTGCTGGTCCACTGCTGGCTGGTGAAGATACCGCTCCCGGCGTTGCAGAAAACACCGTGCTTTCGCACCCGGTAACTGTCGGTGGTGGTTCTATGCCTGCCACCACTTTGTGGTGGGACGGTTTTACTATCGCAAAAAACATCTCCGATGAAGATGCCGAGGCTTCTTATCTGGCCATGGTTAATGCGATTGACCCAAGCATCATGAATGATGAGGTTGCCACCCAGGCAGTCTGGATGATAGACGGCTATGAGCCTACACCTGCGTCTGCCGGTGTGTTTGCTACTATTGAAGCGGGTGCGACTCCTTACCCGATGATTCCTTATGCTTCATTACTGCATACTGCTTTAGGTGCTGAACTCCCTGACTTTTTCTCTGGTAAAGAGTCTGCGGAACAAACTCTGGCAGATGTTGAAGCCGCTTACGTTACAGCAGCAAAAGAGAAAGGGTTTATTAGCGAATAAACCTGATGGGGAGGAGCATGCCGCTCTTCCCCAAGCTGCACTGTTACTACGGTCGGGCACTCCCGTGCTCTGGTTCGTACAACTCATCACTTAACCTCGTACTAACTCACCTTCCGGATACGCAGTGAAACACCGAACGTTCTTCTGGTTTTTTCTGCCAACAGCGCTCGCAATGCTGTTGTTTATATTTCTCCCTATTATTTCAGTGGTCACGCAGTCGCTGTTCATCGATCACGAGCAGGTTTTCGTCGAGGTGGAAAACTGTGATTTTTTTGGCTGTAAAAAAGCCTCGATGGTCGACAACGAAGCAACGGAACAGCTGCGGCGTGAACAGCCGCTGGGGCGTTTTGTCGGGCTGGATAACTATATTAATCGCAGTCACCTGGCGTTCACCGAAGTTGCAGAGATCTGGTCGGGCTCGGACAGTGTCGGAAATTTTTTCAAGCAACTGTTTAACCTGCCACTTTACAGAGCGCTGATATTTACGCTGGTATTTACTTTCACGGTAACACCGTTGTTAATCATACTGGGCTTTTGCATTGCGATTGGTGTAAACAGCCTGAGTCAGAAGATCAAAGGCGTGGTGATCTTTTTCTCGTTGCTGCCAATGATCGTCACCCCGTTGGTTGGTTCTTTAATATTATTCTGGATGATCGATTCCCGTGGCATCATTGGCAGTTCACTACAACTGTTATTTGATGATCCTGATCTTTCTCTTAAAGCTTCTGCCACGCTGACTTGGGTTACCTTAATTGTGTACGGGGTGTGGCATGCAGCGCCCTTCGCTTTTGTGGTTTTTTACGCAGGTCTGCAAACCGTTCCGCAAGACACGCTTGAGTCTGCGATGATTGATGGCGCCAGCCGTTGGGAACGAATTCGATATGTGATCCTGCCTCACCTTGCACCGCTGGTTACTTTTGTTGCTTTAATTCAGTTAATGGATAACTTCCGCGTGTTTGAACCGATCGTCGGCTTTAATGCCAGTGCTCATGCGACTTCTTTGTCTTCGATGATCTACAGTGATCTTGATGGCGAGTCGCGTTTGTTGTCGTCTGCTGCCACCTCTTCGGTGTTAACTATTATCGGCGTTGTTATTCTGCTTTTTCCGGTGTTAATTCGAACCTGGCGTGACTGGGACAGGAAATACTGATATGAGCTCAAACTTCGTAGAGCATAAAAGTGTTCCGGTAAGGTTACTTTCCTACTCGTTTATTCTGTTGTGGCTGGTTATTGCTGCGTTTCCATTTATATGGACATTCTGGGGATCTTTTAAGGTAGAACTGGATTTTTTCTCGAAAGAGAACTGGGCTAATGCAATCACCGGTGTGCGCACGTTTGGAGATACCGGAAGTGCGTTTACCGCAGATGGATATCGTGGCGCATGGATAAAGGAAGAATTCTGGAAATCGGTACTCAATACCACCATTGTCTGTTTTTTTGTGGTGTGCACATCGCTGACCATTGGCACATTGGGCGCCTACGCGTTGTCTCGTTCCGGGTTTCGTTACGCGTTCTGGTTATTGATTATTGCCCTGGTGTTCCGTGCCATGCCTCCGATCACACTGGTAGCGGGGTATATGCTGCCGTTTTTTGAATGGGGCTTATGGGGTCACCTGTGGACAACCATTATTGTGCTGGTCGCGATAAATCAGCCGTTTACCTTATGGATGCTGCATTCGTTTTTTAAGAAGATTCCGAAGGACCTTGATGAGAGCGCCATGGTTGACGGCTGCACTTCTTTTCAGGCGTTTCGTTATGTGATTCTGCCGGTCATGTGGCCGGGGGTGATTACCACCGGCCTGTTTTCATTTTTACTCGCCTACAACGATTTTGCAGTGACTGCCATGCTGCTTTCCAAAGAAAACCAGACCATGGTGCCAAAAATCGCCGGCTTTTTAGGGACTACACAAACTGAAGGCAATGTGATGTTTGCAGTCGCGGCGGTGGTGTCGGCCACGGTACCGCTCTTTTTACTGGTGATGTTCTTCCAACGTCAGATCGTCAGCGGACTTACTGCTGGTGCTGTGAAAGGTTAATAGATAACAATGGCAGGTATAAGTTTAAGAAAGGTCAGCAAGCGTTGGGGCAGCTTTGTCGGTGTTCACGAGTTTGATCTCGAGATTGCCGACCAGGAATTTCTGGTGCTGTTAGGGCCGTCAGGGTGCGGCAAAACTACAACCATGCGGATGATTGCCGGGCTCGAACAGGCCACGTCTGGCGAGATCTGGATCGGCGATCGTATGGTCAATAAACTGGAACCAAAAGATCGTGATGTGGCGATGGTGTTCCAAAGCTATGGCTTGTACCCGAACATGACGGTTTGGGAGAACATACGATTCCCTTTGAAGGTTCGTAAAGTTGATCCGGCGTCGCACCAGCAGCGCGTGCAACACGCAGTTGATATGGTAGAGCTAAACGACTTCACGCATCGCAGACCCGCTGAACTATCCGGTGGTCAGCGCCAGCGTGTTGCGTTAGCGCGAGCTATTGTTCGCGAACCAACGGTATTTCTGATGGATGAACCATTGTCTAATCTGGATGCAAAGCTAAGAGTATCCACTCGCGCGCAAATTAAAAACCTGCAGGACAGACTCGCCACCACCACCATCTATGTGACGCACGATCAAATCGAGGCTATGACACTGGCAGACCGAGTCGTAGTCATGAACGCCGGCATCGTGCAGCAGGTGGGGACACCTGTAGATATCTATGATCGTCCGGCAAATACTTTTGTGGCCGGATTTATCGGATCTCCCGCGATGAATCTTATCGATGGTCATATTGAAGATGGCGTGTTCCGCACCGAATACGTGTCGGTAGGCGGCTTTGACTCAGTAAGTGGTCCCGTGACCCTCGGGTTTCGTGCTGAAGATGCGGTTATCACTGATTTGTCAGATGGAACAAATGCAAACATCAGCGCGCCGGTTTACTCAATGGAACTGCTTGGTGAAGCCTCGATGGTGACAATGAAAATGGGTGAGTCACTGGTTTCGATCAAGGCAGGTAAAGAATATCGCGCGCAAATCGGGGAGTTGGTGCATGCCCGGATTGATGCCTCTATCTGTCATCTGTTTGAGCAGCAGACCGGTGAGCGCATAGCTGACCGACACTAGCTTTGAATTATTGGTTTAACGTGCACAGCTTGAACAGCCCTGTGTGCTTCGTTGGAGATTTTTTGTGATTCGACATTTGAAAACAGCAATGAGCGCTGAGCAGCGAGCCGAAACTGATACTCAGGTTCGTCAGACTGTAGAAGGCATTCTTGCTGAGATCGAAAATGAAGGCGATGTAGCGGTAAAGCGATTGTCCGAAAAATTTGATCAGTATGCACCGCAAAGCTTTCGATTAACTGACAGTGAAATTGAAGCGGCCATGAGCAAGGTGTCTAAACGCGAGATGCAGGACATTGAATTTGCACAGACTCAGATTCGCAAATTTGCTGAAGTCCAGCGTGCCTCTATGACTGATGTGGAAGTCGAGTCAATGCCTGGTGTTATTCTGGGGCACAAGAATATTCCGGTACAGTCGGTGGGATGTTATGTGCCGGGGGGAAAGTTTCCGATGGTCGCCTCTGCTCACATGTCTGTACTGACTGCGTCTGTTGCCGGTGTACCTCGAATTGTCGCCGCCGCTCCTCCACAAAATGGCGAGCCCCATCCGGCCATTGTAGCGGCCATGAAACTGGGTGGCGCGCACGAAATCTATGTACTCGGTGGTATACAGGCTGTGGGTGCCATGGCGCTGGGTACGGAATCTATAGAGCGATGCCATATGATAGTGGGCCCCGGTAATGCGTATGTGGCTGAAGCCAAGAGGCAACTGTTTGGCAGGGTAGGTATCGATTTATTCGCAGGGCCTACAGAAACCATGGTGATAGCAGATGACACAGTGGATGCTGAACTCTGTGCGACAGATTTACTGGGCCAGGCTGAACACGGTTATAACTCACCTGCAGTGTTGTTAACCAACTCCGAGAAACTTGCCAAAGATACGCTCTCAGAGATTGACCGGCTGTTAAAAATTCTGCCTACCGCTGAAACCGCCAGTGTCAGCTGGCGCGACTATGGGGAGGTGATTGTCTGTGATACCTACGAAGAAATGTTGCAGGTGGCAGACGACATTGCATCGGAACATGTTCAGGTCATGACCGACCGCGATGACTGGTTTTTAGAAAACATGACTTGCTATGGTGCGTTGTTTTTGGGTGCCCGTACCAACGTTGCCAACGGTGACAAAGTCATCGGCACCAACCACACTCTGCCGACCAAAAAAGCTGGTCGTTATACCGGGGGATTGTGGGTTGGTAAATTCCTCAAAACGCATAGCTACCAGAAAATCATGACTGATGAAGCTGCTGCTTTGATGGGGGAGTACGGATCCCGTTTGTGTATGCTTGAAGGGTTTGTTGGTCACGCAGAACAATGCAACGTACGTGTTCGCCGCTATGGGGGCAGGAATGTCGCGTACGGCAGCAGTGTGGATCCGGTGTAATAGTACGCATGAAACTGCCCACTACACCGTCTCTTCGACTCGACAATAAACGCGCTCTGGTGACTGGTGCTTCCAGTGGCATTGGATTCGGTTGCGCGGTTGCTCTTGCTGAAGCAGGTGCGCATGTTGTTATGGCTGCCCGAACCAAAAAAACACTTGATGAAGCTGTCGCTGCAGTGACAGATGCCGGTTACTCAGCAGAAGCACTGATTATGGATATTGGTGATACCGAAGGCATGACTGAGGCATTCAAAACCCGGCCGGCTTTTGATGTGTTAGTCAATTCAGCGGGCACTGCCGCACATGCGCCGGCGCTGGAAACCTCTGTGGCCGACTATGAGCTGGTGATGGATACCAATGTTAAGGGGGCTTACTTTGCGTCTGTGGGTGCAGCGCATGGCATGGTGGCGCAGGGCAGAGGTGGATCCATCATTCATATCTCATCACAGATGGGACACGTAGGTGGAATCGACCGCACTGTGTATTGCGCATCTAAACATGCACTTGAGGGAATGATTAAATCAATGGCTATTGAGTGGGGGCCACATAACATTCGCGTAAATTCTATTTGCCCGACGTTTATCAAAACCCCCCTCACAGAGGTGACCTTCAGCAACCCGCAGCGGCTTGAGTGGATCAAGTCCAAGATAAAGCTGGATCGCATTGGTGAGGTGGAAGATATTATGGGGGCGGTGTTGTATCTCGCCTGCGATGCATCCGCACTGGTGACCGGTACTTCCTTAAAAATTGATGGTGGATGGACAGCAGGATGAGTAGCAATAGCAAGTTAAGTGGTTTCGATCCGAAGTGGGAAGACTTCCCCGACTATATTATCGGTATAACGCAGGAGATCTGGGAGCACCGTGGAATCGGTACGCTCAACCATTACTACTCTGATGATATTCCGGTGCGTTCGCCGATGGGCATCCAACGCGGTAATCAGGAGGTTATTGCCTCCACAATGGCGACCGTACATGAGTTTCCCGATCGACAGTTGTTCGGTCAGGATGTTATCTGGTCGGGCACACCCGAAACGCAGCTTTTGTCTTCGCACCGTATTCTAACTACCGGTACACACACACGCGATGGCCTGTTTGGCAAGGCATCGGGTAAACGTTTTCAGATACAGGTAATCGCTGATTGCGCTGCAAAAGACAATACTATTTTTGATGAATGGCTAATACGCGACTACGGTGGGCTGGTGCGTCAGTTTGGCTTGAAACCAAAGTCGTTTGCCAAAAAGCTGATAGCGCAGGAGGGTGGTGCTGATCAGTGTGCAAAGCCTTTTACTCCTGCCATAGATATTAAAGGAGATTACACAGGCACGGGGAACGACAACCCATGGGGGGCCAGATATGCAGACATTCTCACGCGCTTGATGAATAAGGAGTTTGCGCTGATCCCTGTTGAATATGATCGGGCTGTGCTTACCGGATATGCAGGAGGGGTTTCTGGTTTATCACACGAGTCTGTCGATGGTTTCTGGCTTGGCTTGCGTTCATCGTTTCCAAATGCGAAATTCGAGATTCATCACCAGATCGGTATGGAAGGTTCTATGATGCCACCGCGTGCTGCAATCCGCTGGTCACTGGATGGCTTGCATGAGGGGTGGGGTACATTCGGTAAGCCAACTGGTGCGCATGTTCATGTGATGGGGATGTGTCACGCCGAGTTTGGTCCCTTCGGTGTCAATGGTGTTTCTATACGCCGTGAAACTGCACTATACGATGAAATCGCTATCTGGAAACAAATCCTCATGCAGGATCAAAGCTCATGAGCCCGGAACAGATGAGGCAACGCATTGTCCGCTACGGTGAACTCAAACCGTGTAAAACTGCATTTATAGATGCACATACACCTGGCTCGGATCAAAAAGAAAATTTCACGATTATTGGCGCTGGTGTTTCTGAAAGCCCCGATCAACACGTTCATATTAATGACGCACCAGGCTTTAACATCGGTGCTGCCGGTCAGCCACCGCGGGTTCGAAATTCACTGCATACCCATACTACCGCCGAAGTATTTTTTGTACTGAAGGGA